>NZ_JBSGCY010000057.1:0-39852 GCF_053602115.1 Nocardia sp. NPDC004582
CGGCCAGAGCGGTTGGGGCGTGGCCTTTCTCGACGCGGCCCGGGCACTGGCACGCCGGGGCATCGCGACCCTGCTCGCGGAGGGCCCCGGACAGGGCCGGTCCCGGCTCGAGGGCGGCGTCCTGCTCGATGTGGACGTGCCCGCCGCCTACGGCGCCTTCGTGGATTTCGTGCTCGCCGACCCGGAACTCGGTGGCGCGGTGGGCATCTGGGGCAACAGCATGGGCGGCCTGTTCGCGGCGCTCACCGCCGCCGCCGACGAGCGGGTGGTCGCGTGTTGTGTGAACGGTGCGCCCGCGCGGCCCCGGCTGCTGGAGTTCCGCACCTTCGCCGAGCAGGCCCAGGCCATGCTCGGCACCACCGATGCCGATGCCGTGCGCGCCAATTTCGAGCGGCTGAGCTTCGACTCGGGCCGGCAGCGGGTGCGCGGCGCGATGCTGGTGTTGCACGGCGGCCGCGACCCCATCGTGGGGCCGGCCGAACAGCGCCCGTTCCTCGACGCCGCCGATCCCGCACATGCGACGCTGCGGGTGTGGGACGACGGCGAGCACACCATCTACAACCATTCCGCCGAGCGGACCGCGTTCGTGGCCGATTGGTTCACGGACCGTTTCTCGACCTGGAGGCAGTGAGGCGTCCATGGATCTCACCGAACACACCACGACCGCCGCCGTGCAAGCCAGTTTCGCCGCCACACCGGATCCGCGGCTGCGGTATCTGCTGACGACGCTGACCGCTCACCTGCACAGTTTCGTCACCGAAGCCCGTCCGACGCACGCGGAATGGGAGCGGGCGATCGAGTTCCTCACCGCGGTGGGCCACACCTGTGACGACACCCGGCAGGAATTCGTGCTGCTGTCCGATGTGCTGGGCGTCTCCGCGCTGGTGGAGACGATCAACGGCGATGCGGCCGGGGCCACCGAGAACACCGTGCTCGGCCCGTTCCACGCCACCGCGTCCCCGGCGCGCGAGCTCGGCGACACCATCGATCTGCTCGGCGCCGGTACCCCGTGCGTGGTCAGCGGCCGGGTCCTCGATGTCGACGGCACGCCGCTGGCCGGCGCGAGTGTCGATGTCTGGCAGTGCGACAAGGACGGCTTCTACGACGTGCAGCAACCGGATCGCCAGCCCGCGGGCAACGGCCGCGGGCTGTTCCGCACCGATGACCAGGGCCGCTACCGGTTCCGCACCGTGCTGCCCAGCCACTATCCGATCCCCGATGACGGGCCCGTCGGAAAGCTGTTGCACGTCACCGGCCGCCATCCCTACCGGCCCGCGCACATTCACTTCATCGCCGAGGCCCCCGGCCATCGGCCCGTCACCACGCACGTCTTCGTGGCCGACAGCCCCTATATCGACAGTGACACGGTGTTCGCCGTGCGCGGCAGCCTGGTCCGGGAGTTCGCCGAGTCGGACGACACCGTGCTGGCCGAAAGCCTCGGCGTCACCGCGCCTTTCCGGCATGTCGAGTTCGATATCGTTCTAGCGGAAGCGAGTTCCTCCGATGACCGTTGACTTCACCTATCAGTCGCACCCGATGCGGGTCGTATTCGGAGCGGGCAGCATCGACCGATTGCGTTCCGAGGCACAGCATCTCGGTCTGACCAAGGTGATGGTGCTGTCCACGCCCGAACAGGGTGGGCTGGCGAACCGTGCGGTCGGGCAACTGGGCGATCTGGCGGCGGGGGTCTACGACCGGGCGCGCATGCACGTCCCGGCGGAAACGGCCCGCGCCGCCGCCGATGCCGCCCGCGTCGCGGGAGCCGACGGGTGCGTGGCGATCGGCGGCGGCTCCACCGTGGGCTTGGGCAAGGCGATCGCCCTCGAAACGGGGCTGCCGGTGATCGCGGTGCCCACCACCTACGCCGGATCGGAGATGACACCGATCTGGGGCCTCACCGAGAACGGCCGCAAGCGCACCGGCCGCGACCCGATCGTCCTGCCGCGCAGCGTGATCTACGACCCCGAGTTGTCGGCGGGCCTGCCGGTGGAGATCTCGGCCACCAGTGGTCTCAATGCCATGGCGCATGCCATGGAGGCGCTCTACGCGCCCGACGCCTCCCCGGTCCCGTCGGCGATGGCCGAGCAGGGCGTGCGCGCCCTCGCCACCGCCATCCCCGCCCTGGTCGAGGACGGCACGGATCTCACCGCCCGCGCCTCCGCCCTGCAAGGCGCGTGGCTGTGCGGCGCCTGCCTCGGTTCCACCACCATGGGCCTGCACCACAAGCTGTGTCACGTCCTGGGCGGCACCTTCGACCTGCCGCACGCCCAGACCCACGCCATCGTGCTCCCCTATGTCGCCGCCTTCACCCTCCCGCGCGAACCACAGGCCCTCGAATCGCTGCGCCGCGCCCTGGACACCGACTCCCCCGCCCGCGCCTTCGCCCACCTCGGCCGCCTCGCCGGCGCCCCGAATTCCCTGGCGGCCCTGGGCCTGCGCGAGGCGGACCTGGACGAGGTGGTCGAGCAGACGGTGACCAGCGCGTACTCGACCCGCCACCCGGCCACCCGAGCGGAATTGCGGGAATTGCTGACCCGCGCCCTGCACGGCAGCGAGATCGACCGGTAACCGACGCTGCCGCAAGATTGCTACCGGTTGGTACGGATTTCCGAAAACGGCACTGTTCACACGCCTGACCAGCCTAGACTGCGCCCCATGGAAGTCCATACCCGGCAGTTGCAGTACTTCATCGCTGTCGCGGAGGAATTGAGTTTCACCCGGGCCGCGCAGCGATTGCATGTCTCGCAACAAGGGCTGAGCACCCAGATCAAGCAACTCGAGCACGAGATGGACGTCAAGCTGTTCACTCGGACCACCCGGCAGGTCCAGCTCACCGCGGCTGGCGCCGCGTTCCTGCGACATGTCCGCGACGCTCTCGCCAACTTGAGTCTCGGGGCCGAGGCGGCCAGGGCCGTCCATCGCGGTGAGCACGACCGGCTGGTGCTGGGCTGCCTCGAGGGTGCCGCACTGACCCTCACCGAGCCGATTCTGGCCGCGTTCCGCGAGCGGCATCCCGGCGTGACCGTGGAATTGAGCCATTTCACCTACGACACCCCCTCCGCCGGTCTGGCGAACGGACTGGTGGATGTGGCCATCGTGCGCCGCCCGTTCCTGGATGAGGGGCTGCGTTTCGAGCCGTTGTTCTCCCAGCCGCTGATGGCGATGCTGCCCACGCAGCATCGCCTCGCCGACCGCGCCGAGGTCTCGGCCGCGGAACTGCTGGACGATCCGATCCTCGCCTCAGCGCCCGCCGACCCGGTGTGGAATGCGTTCTGGCGGCTGGAATCTCACCGCGACGGCCATGCGGCCCCGAGCGTTCTCCCGGTGCGGACGCTGCTCGAGGAACTGCATCAGGTCGCGACCGGCGCGGGCATCGCGATGACCGTGCCGTGCGCGGGCTGGATCCGCTTTCCCGGTGTGCGCGTCATTCCGGTGCGCGACGCACCCCGCAACGAGGTCGCCGTCTGCTGGCGCGCCGCGCACCAGACCCCGCTGGTCCGGTCCTTCGTCGAGGTGGCCCGCCGGGTTCGCGCCGCCAATCCCGGCCTCATCGCCCGCTTGGAGACGCCGCACCGCGGCACCCGCGTCGCCGCGCTGTCCTCCTGAATCCACAATTTCTTCGTGCCATACCGTTTTCGTGTACGGTCACCGTCGGCAACCGCGGTCGGCGGCGATCCCCTCACCCAGGGCACCCAACGCGCTAGGAACTCGTTTCGGATTCTTCGGCCGCGACGCGAACCGGCGGGAAGGCCCGTTCCGCTTGGCGGTACAGCGCATCGAGGGGCAGCGGCGCCCGGCTCGCGGCCAGTACCCGGTTGCCCTGGTAGCCCGCGAAGACGTCCCCGTCGAGCAGCGCGCGGTACGGGAAGGTCGAGCGGATGTCGTCCAGAGGGATTCGAGTACCCACCAGATTCAGCAGGTAAACCCCGTCCGGCCGCAGCACTCGGGCCACCTCGGAGGTGAACGCGGGGCCGGTGATACCCGCGGCCATCCGCAGGCCCTCGAAGGCATCGGCCACCACGATGTCCGCGAAATCGTCGGGGAGAGTGGCGATCTCGGTCGCTCCATCACCGATGCGCAGGTCGACGCCGGGGATCGAGCGCAGGCCCAGGCGTTCGTCGACGAAGCGGGCCAACGCCTCGTCGGCCTCGATGACCAGGTGCCGGGAACCGGGGCGGACGGCCGCGAGGTAGCGCGGGAAGGTGGCGCCTCCGCCGCCGATGTGCACCGTGTCCAGCGGGGCGGCGGCGGGTTCCAGGGCGTCGACCACGTAGCCCAGGTAGCGCATGTATTCGAGCTCGAGGTAGGTCGGATCGTCGAGATCGACGTAGGACTGGGCGATGCCGTTGACGCTCAGCAGCCACCCACCCGGCCGCTCGTCGTCGGCGCGCAGTTCGGCGAGACCGAACCGCACCTCGCGCATGCCAGGTACCGGATGGGCGAGGGGGCGGGCGTGGTCGCCGCCGGGCGTCTCCAGCCAGTTACTCATCAGTACATGATCGCAGGATGCGCAGCGGTACATGATCGCAGGATGCTCGGCGCGGACGGTCGGGCCCCCGAGGGCGAACCGTTCGCCGTGAGGGAGTTCACGGGCGAAAGCCGCTGCCTCGGAGGATCTTTCAGAACCGGCCGGAAGGAATGGACTACTGCTGAATCGCTTGTGCTTCAGCTGCTCGATGGTCTGCCCCTTCAGACCCAGGCCGTCCTTCAGGTACTTGTCGACCGAGCCGTAGTCGGCCACCAGCTGGTCGATGGCGGCCTGCAGGAAGTCGGCCTCGACGCCCAGCAGCGGCTGGTAGATGGCGGCCCCGGTGACGAACTGGCGCCGGGTCTCATTCAGCGGGATATCCCCTTGGTCCCGAACCCGAGGCCCCCACTGCCGTGACGCGAGCCAGGGCCGCGTGGGCACGGCGACGAGGCCCGGAACCTGAAGGTTCCGGGCCTCTTTCACGACAGCCGCGGCGTTACTGACTGGAGCCGGAGCCGCCCAGCAGCGACCCCAGGCTGCCGAGACCGCTGGAACCGGAGCCGCCGCCCGGGTTTCCGCCGGGATTGCCGCCGGGGCTGCCCGCCGACACCGTGGTGGTGGTCAGCGTCGGCGCGGGGTTGGGATAGCACTTCACGGGCACGTCCACCGCGCCGAGAATGGTCCCGGAATCCACGGACGCGGTGAAGCTCAAACCCGGGTCGCCGTAGCCGGTGCCGCCGATGGTGCTGGTGAGGGTTCCGACCGCGGTCGCGGTGAGGTTGACGGTGACCGCGGGCAGGGTGAGGTTCGCGCCCGCGGCCGTCGTGCCCGGGGCGTCGAGGGTGAGCTTGCCGCCCGACTGCCCGACGGTCGCGGCGGTGGTGCCGCCCGACACCGAGGAGGACACGTAGGTCGAGTTCGCCGGCACGGGCATCACCAGCTTGATGCCGCGAATGCTGCGCAGGGTGTACCCGGACACGGACGCCGGAACCTGCATGGCGGCCGGCGTGAGCGTGATCGCCACGGCATCACCGGTTTTCGCGGTGCTCGGCGCGGCGCCCGTCACCGAGAGGGCCATGGTGAAGGTCTGCGCCCCGCCGATCGGCGGCGTGGCCTGGCACTGGAAGTTCACGGTGACCGGCGCCTGCGCATCCGCCTGGGCCGGGCCCGCCGCGAGGCCGAGTGGCAGCAGCGCCAGGGGCGTGACGACAGCCGCTCGGATGAGACTGGATTTCATCGATGTACTCCTCGGACTCGCGAATGCGTAAAGCGCTTCGGTCTTGCTGTTTCCGAATGCAGCAGAAACGCTAGAACACCTTGGGAGACAAGAGAAATCACAATTTTCCGGTCTTTCACAAGAAGTCGATGTCAATCACCGCGGTGATCGGACGGCCGCCCTGGCTATTCCGCGCCGAGCGCGGCGGCCAGCAGGGGCCAGGACTTGTGCAGGTCCTGCTGCCAGCAGTCCCAGGTGTGGGTGCCGGTGGGCCGGAAGTCGACCTGGGCGGGAATGTCCAGCGCGGCCAGGCGATCGGCCAGCTGGTGAGTGCACGCGTTGGTGGCGGCCTCGATCAGGCCGCCCAGCACCATCTGGTCGGCCTTGGTGATGACCTGGTCGGGGGTGGGCTGTGCGCCCAGCGCCTCGGCGGTTCCGGGCAGGCCGGTGCCCGCGGAGAGATAGATCGTCTTGCCGCGCAGGCTGTCCGCGTTGAGAACCGTGTCATGGGCGCGCCAGGCGGGGTCGTCGTCGGAGCCCCACATGTTCACGGGGTCGCCGTCGCCGCGCGCCAGCACCAGGCGGATGTAGGCGCGCCCGGCGGGATCCGAGGTGGCGGCGCAGCCGCTGTACGCGGCGACCGCGGCGTAGACGTCGGGGGCGGCCGAGATGAGGTCCAGCGCCGAGGTGGCCGACATCGACAGGCCGGCGATCGCGTTCACGCCCGACGCCTGCAGGGTCGCGTCCACGATGGTCGGCAGTTCCCGGGTCAGGAACGTCTCCCAGCGATTGCGACCCAATGTCGGATCGTCGCGCTGCCAGTCGGTGTAATAGGAGAATTCACCACCGACCGGAGTCACCACATTCACGTTCTTGTTCCAGAAGAACGAGACGATATCGGTCCGGCTGTACCAATTGGTGATATCGGTGCCGCCGCTCGCGCCATTGAGCAGATACAGGGTCGGCGCGTTCGGTCGCGCGGCCGCGATCACCTGCAGGGGGATCACCCGTCGCATGGCGGCCGAATACACGTAGAGCATCCGCTGCCGCTGCCCGGCCCGATCGACGTGATCCAGGTGGGAGGCGACCTCGGCCCGCGACTCCTGCGACGCGCCCGGTGCGACACCGGCCAGCGCCGCGACGGCGGCGCACGACGCGATGAGCGACGCGAAGGTGCGGGTGGGCGACACGACGGACTCCTGGAAAAAGCGGTGCGAAGGGTCCTGGGCCGCGGTGGCCGCGCGCGCACCGCGGCCCAGGGGTTTTCGGGTGGTTCAGCTGCCCATCAGGCGCTTGATCACGTTGGCGATGATGTCGGTCACCGAACCGGTGGAGCTGAGCTGGTTCTGGGAGGAGCCGAGACCGCTCTGGTCCATGCTGCCCAGCAGCGCCTCGCCGGGGTTGGCGCCGCGGGCGGTGAAGCACACGCCCATGTCCGGCTGGTTGGATCCGACGCCGACGGTGCCGCCGACCCCGATCCCGCCGCTCATGACCTGCTGGCCGTCGGTGACGGAAGCGGGGACCTTGTAGGTGAACTCGGCGGTGACGGGATAGCCGGAGTTCACGAACCACCCGGTGCTGGTCACCATCCAGCCGCCGAAGTCGGGCTCCGGCGTCACTTCGACGGCCTGCTCACCGGTGCCGACGTGATAGGCGGTGACCACGGTCTTGACCGGCTTGTCGAACCCCGGCGGCGGAAAGTCGTTGATCCGGTTGACATACGGGTTGCCGATGCTCGTGGTGCCGACCACGATCTTGTAGGTGACCAGGGTGCCCGCGGCGGCGGTGGCCACCGACACCGACTTGTCGTAGGTGTGGGTGATCCAGAAGCTGGCGGCACCCGGGTTGTAATCGACATGCTGGGTCTGGACGCACCCGGGCTGCGGTTCCGCGGCCGCGCTCGCGGTATCGAGGGCGATGCCCGCCCCGGACATCACCAAGGTGGCCGCCGCAATTCCGGCAGCCATTTTCGGGGTCTTACTCATGATTCCTTCCAACAGTTCCGGAGAACCCGGAACCCATTACCGGTGAGCCGAGGGGGAATTCAAGTGTTCGCTCACGCCGGGAAACGCTAGAGCACAGTCGGAGAGAACTTAAATCCTAATTTCGGGGGCATTGACAACCCCGGATTGTCAATCATCCGAGAACCGCTGTTTCCACTGGGGTCCGGTGGGCCGCTAGGTTTTTCGGGTACCCCTCGGGCAGCGCCCGGGGGAATTCTCGCGATTTCACTCCGCAGAAGGGTTCTCCATGCTGAAGCGAGGCCGGGTCCTGGCCCCCGCCGCCCTGGCGGCCATCCTGTTCACCGGCGTCGCCGCCCAGGCCCCGCAGGCGGGCGCGGAGCCCGGCGGCTGGACCCTGCCTCAGCTCACCGTCTCCAATGGTGTCATCACCGACGTCACCGGGCGCACGGTGCTGCTGCGCGGCGCGAATGTCAACCAGCTCAACGACTATGCGCAGAACGATCCCGCGCTGCCGACCGTCGCCCCGCTCGACGGCACCGACTTCGCGCAGCTGGCGGCGCTCGGGTTCAATGTGGTGCGGCTCAATCTGGCCTGGTCGGCGCTCGAGCCCACGCCCGGCGCGTTCGACCGGAACTACGTGGCCCGCATCCGCGCCGCGGTCGACGACGCCAAGGCCAACGGCATCTACACCGTGCTCGATATGCACCAGGACGCGTGGGGCAAGGCCGTGGGCACCCCCCGGGGCCAGGGCTGCCCGATCTTCATGAAGCCCGGCGTCGGCTGGGACGGCGCGCCGGCCTGGGCGACCCTCACCGACGGCTGGACCACCTGCGACTTCGGCGGTGTCCGCGAGACCGCGCCCGCCGTGGCCCGCTCGTTCCAGAACTTCTACGACGACAAGCAGGGCATCCAGGGCCATCTGGTCGACACCTGGGCGAAGCTGGCCGCCGAGTTCAAGGACGAGCCCGCCATCGCCGGTTACGACCTGCTCAACGAGCCCAATCCCGGTCTGCGCGACCCGTTCTCGGCGGCCGACCAGCTCGGCCGGTATTACCAGCGGGTGATCGCCGCCATCCGCCAGGCCGAGCGCGGCAGCGCGCCGCACCTGGCGATCTTCGAGCCCAGCGCGCTGTGGTCGGCGCTCGGCATCGACGCCACCCCGCCCGCGAAGTACATCACCGATCCGCTGGCGGTGTTCTCGCCGCATCTGTACAGCGAGTCGATCAATGTCGTGAACGCCTTCCCCACCATCGAGGTCGGCTTCACTTTCGCCCTCGACGCCGCCGCCAAGTACAAGGTGCCGGTGTGGACCGGCGAATGGGGCTGGTTCGGGGACCCGAATTCCGATGCGGCGAAGGTGGATCGGTTCGTGGACCAGCTCAACGCCCATCGCATGGGCGGCGCCTGGTGGTCGTGGAAGCAGGCCTGCGGTGACCCGCATGTGGTGAACGGCGGCGGCACGCACAAGCCGACCGGCAATATCAACCCCGTCGACTGTCCCTCGGGCGCGCCGCTGCCGCAGCCGCCGGGATACGCCCGGCCGCTGTCGCGCGCCTATCCCCGCGCGGTCCCCGGCACACTGGCGACGGTCACGGCCGACGGTTTCACCGGTTCGGGCACGGGGCGTCTCGAAGCCTGGTACCCAGGTACGGCACGCCCGAATATCCAGTCCACCAACGTTTCCGACCTCACCTTCACCCAGGTGCCGGGCGGCTGGCAGCTGACCGGGAACACCGTCGGCTCGTACTCCATCAAGCAGTCCTGACGGACGCGAATTCCGTTCTCCCGCTCAGTTAGCAGGTTCTCCATGTTCTCCAGTCAATCTCCCCGGTTCGACGTCGCGGCCCTCGCGCTCGCCGGAATGATCGCCTCGGGCGCGGCGCTCGCCACCCCGGCGACCGCGCAGCCCGCCGACATCGCATCCGGGTCCGGTTCCGGATCGGGCGGTTTCGGCTCGTCGGGTTCGTCCTCCGGGTCGGCCGCGCCGAACGATCCGGTGTCGACCCTGCCGGCGCCCGCCGTCACCGCCATCCGGCTCGACGGCGCGGCCAACTTTCGCGATATCGGCGGTTACCGGACCTCCGACGGGCGCACCGTCCGCACCGGGGTGGCCTTCCGTTCCAACCGCATCTCCGGGCTGACCGACGCCGACCTGGCCAAGCTGGTCACGGCCGGGGTGACGCTGGATGTGGACCTGCGCAACGGATCCGAGCGCGGCAGCGCGCCGGACCGGGTGCCGGCCGGCGCGCAGTACAAGGTCGCCGACGTGGTCAGCTTCGACAGCGGCGTCTCCTTCCACGAGTTCCCGGTGATCACGCTGGGGCGCGCGGTGGTCGACGGATTCGTCGCGGGCAGCTCCGATATCAAGCAGTCGATCGGCTATCCGTTCATGGTCAACTTCCACGGCTCGGACGTCGCGTTCGGCACCCTGCTGCGGTCCATCGCCGGAAACACCGGCGGCGCCACGCTCTACCACTGCACCTCCGGCAAGGACCGGACCGGCTGGGCCACCGCGGTGCTGCTCACCCTGCTCGGCGTGCCGCGCGATGTGGTGAATGCCGACTATCTGGCGAGCAATACCGAGCTGGGCGATCCGCAGGCGGTCCAATTGTCGTGGCTGGAGGCGGCTTTCAACGAAATGGACCGGCTCTACGGCAGCTTCGACAGATACGTGCGTGACGGACTCGGCCTGGATCAGGCCACCATCGACGCATTGCGGGCGAAGCTCCTGGTGTGATCCCGATGCGGCGTACCAGGTCGGCTCGCGGACGGAACTACAAGTATTGTTTGTGGACAATCCGGAAATGGTGATTTCTCTTGACTTCCAATGTTTTCCAGCAAGGGAAATCACCATGGGACGACGAGTTTTGACGCATACGGCCGCGAGCGCCGCCGTGATCGGAGTTGGGGCCCTGGCGCTGGTCGCCGCCGGCCCCGCGGGCGCCGCTCCCGCCTCGGTCACCTGGAACAGCAACGGCACCCAGTACACCCACACGGTCAGCGACAGCACCCCGGCCGCGGGTGACACGATCACCGTCACCACCACGCTGTCCCGCACCATGAACCCCGACGAGAAATTCAATTGGTTCAAGGACTTCCACCCGGCGTGCCTCACCTATGTGTGGGATTCGGCCAAGGTCACCGACGCCTCCGGCAGTCATCAGGTCGAGCCCTACCTCGAGGTCCAGCCGACTTTCATCGCGGGCGACTTCACCACCGCCGGGTCGATCTTGGTCGCCAAGGCCGGTAGCGCGCCGTCGCCCACCTTCAGTGCGCAGTACAAGGTCGGCGACTGCGCCGCGGGCACCCCCATGCCCACCGGGATCTCGTATCTCTCGAGCGCCGGCACCTCCGACTTCTCCACCAAGGGCCCCACGATCACCGTGGGCGGAACGCCCGGCGGCGGCCCCGGCTCCGGTAGCAGCGCCCTGACCTCGCTGCTCGGCGGCTCCGGCTCGAGCCGGTAAAAGGCCCGCAAAACGCCGGAGCGTTCGACTTAGACTTCGCCACATGGAAGTTCATACCCGGCAGTTGCAATACTTCATCGCGGTCGCGGAAGAGCTGAATTTCACCCGTGCGGCGCAACGATTGCACGTCTCACAGCAGGGTCTGAGCACCCAGATCAAGCAGCTCGAACAGTCCATGGATGTGGTGCTGTTCTCCCGGACCACCCGCAATGTCGAGCTCACCGCGGCGGGCGCGGTATTCCTGCAGGACGTGCGCAGCGCGCTGACCGGACTGGACGTCGCCATCGAGCGGGCCCGCTCGGTGCATCGCGGCGAGCAGGATCGGCTGGTCCTCGGCGCGCTCGAGGGCGCGGCGCTGACCCTGACCGAACCGATCCTCTCGACGTTCCGCCAGCGGCACCCGGGGATCACCGTGGAATTGCGTCAATTCACCTACGAGGATCCGTCCGCGGGTCTGGCGAGCGGGTCGGTGGACGTGGCCTTCGCCCGCCGCCCGTTCGTCGACGGCGGCGTACGGTTCGAGACCTTGTTCGCCGAACCCTTGATGGTGATGCTGCCGACCGGTCATCGGCTGGCCTCGCGCACCGAGGTCTTCACCCACGAGTTGCTCGACGAGCCGATGCTGGGTGCGACCACCACCGACCCGGCGTGGAACTCGTTCTGGGAGTTGGACGCCTTCCGCGGCGGGGCGCCGGCGCCGGTGATCTCGCGGTCCAATTCACTGCTCGAGGAACTGCACAAGGTCGCCACCGGGGTGGGCATCGTGCTGACGGTGGCCTGTGCCCGGTGGATCCCGTTCCCGGGGGTGCGGCTGCTGCCGATCGTCGACGCCCCGCCCAATGAGGTCGCCGTCGGGTGGCGCGTGGCCCAGGAATCCGCGCTGGTGCGCTCGTTCGTCGAGGTCGCCCGCACTATCCGCGATACCCATCCGGACCTGGTCACCCGGCTGCAGGATCCCGATTTCGCCGATTGCACCGTGCCGCCGCACCTCTGACGGCGTTCGCCGCCGCGCACTGATCGTCCTGGCCGGGGCGGCCGCCGAGCCGCCCGGCCGATTGACATCCATGCCCGATCCAAATACCGTCAGTATCCGAGTTCTCGCAGTATCCAACGAGGAGGTTGGGATGGGCGTGCCGCGGCGGCCTCGCATCGTGATCATCGGGGCCGGAGTGTCCGGCATCGCGAGCGCTATCACCTTGCAGCGCAATGGGTTCGACGACTTCGTCATCCTGGAGAAGGGGTCCGACGTCGGCGGCGTGTGGCACTGGAACCGC
Organism: Nocardia sp. NPDC004582; assembly: GCF_053602115.1. Taxonomy (NCBI): domain Bacteria; kingdom Bacillati; phylum Actinomycetota; class Actinomycetes; order Mycobacteriales; family Nocardiaceae; genus Nocardia; species Nocardia sp. NPDC004582. The sequence continues at coordinate 12,390 of NZ_JBSGCY010000057.1, forward strand.
TACCCGGGACTGACCTGCGACGTGCCGTCGCAGCTGTATCAGTTCGGGTTCGCGCCCAAGCCCGACTGGTCGCACATCTTCGCGCCCGGCCCAGAGATCCAGCGGTATCTCTCCGACGTCGTGGAGCAGTACGGGCTGCGGTCGCGGCTGCGGGTGAACTCGGAGGTCGTCGCCGCGGCATTCTCGGGGACCGAATGGCAGGTCGAGACCGTCGACGGGACCCGTCACACGGCCGACTTCGTCATCGCCGCGACCGGCGTCCTGCATCACCCGTCCGTCCCCGACATTCCGGGGCTCTCCGACTTCGGCGGCCCCATCGTGCACACCGCGCGCTGGGACGACGCCATCGAGACCGGCGGCAAGCGGATCGCGGTGCTCGGCACGGGATCGACCGGCGTCCAGGTGGTTTCGGCGCTGCAGCCGAAGGCCGAGCGCATCACGCACTTCGTCCGCAGCCCCCAGTGGGTGATCTGGGCGCCGATGCGGATCCCCCAGCCCGCACTGGTCGGCGCGGCGCTGCGGCGGCTGCCGCAGGTGAATCGCGCACTCTACCAAGCGGGTATGACCGGCGCGCGCCTGTTCACCGATGTGGTCACCCGGCCCAGCTGGCGGCGGCGCGCGGTCCAGGAGTACGCGCGGCTGAGCCTGCGCACCCAGGTCCTCGAACCCGGCCTGCGCGAACAGCTCACGCCCGACTACGAACCGCTGTGCAAGCGCCAGGTGCTGTCGGGCACCTATTACCGCGCCCTGCGCGCCCGCAATGCCGAACTGGTCACCACGGCGATCGAGGCGGTCACCCCGACCGGCATCCGCACCGCCGACGGCCGCCATCACGACGTGGACGTGATCGTGCTGGCCACCGGCTTCCGCGCCCACGACTACATGCGGCCGATGAATCTGACCGGCCGCGACGGCATCTCGATCGACGACGCCTGGGCCAAGGGGCCGCGCGCCTACCGCATGACCGCGATTCCGGGGTTCCCCAACCTGTTCACCGTGCTGGGCCCGCACTCCCCCACCGGCTCGATCCCGCTGCACCATGCCGCCGAGGTGACCGCGCGCTACATCACCCGCTGGATCCAGCGGTGGAGCGCGGGCGAATTCGACACCGTGGAGGTCACCGAGGCGGCGACCGACCGCTTCGAGTCGGAGGTGGCGGAGGCCATGGGCCCGACGGTGTGGAACACCGGCTGCAACTCCTGGTACTTCACCGAGGGCGGCAGTATCGACCTGCTGCCCTTCGACCGCGCCACCATGGAGTCGATGCTGGCCGAACCGGATCCAGCGGACTTCAATTTCCACTAGTGAGCGAATCTTCAGTTACTATCGTCTGATTGTTGCCCGCGCGCTCGGCTACCAGGTCGGAGACACGCCATGATCGGACAGCACGAGTTTCGAAGACCCGCTCGCACTCTCGCTCTCACCATAGGTTTAGCGGCATTTACCTGTGCATTTTCCGCCACCGCGGAGGCCAGGCCCAAGCACGACTGGGATGCCGTGGTCAAGTGCGAGGCGGGCGGAGACTGGACCGCGGACACCGGAAACGGGTACTACGGCGGCCTGCAATTCAGCCCCAGCACATGGCGAGCATACGGAGGCAGGGGGAATCCGGCCGACGCCACCCGGGAGGAACAGATCCGCGTCGCCGAGCGGGTCCTCGCCCGGCAGGGCCCAGGCGCGTGGCCCACCTGCGGCGTCTTCCTCTGAACCGCCGGGCCGTCGTCTGAACCGACGGGCTACGGAGTGGCCTTGGTCCGGAAGACGATCCAGCGCATCGACGCGTACATGAACAGCCCCTCGCCGAGACTGCCCACGACGCGGGCGATCCGGTAGTCGACGCCCAGTGCCGCGACGCCGCTCGTCACGCCGAGAATGAACGCGAGGTAGTTCACCACCACCACCACGATGTAGCGGGCCAGCTGGGGGCCGACCGCCGCATGCGATTCGAAGTTCAGGACCCGGTTGAGCAGATAGCTCAGTCCGAAGGCGGCGCAGTAGGCGACGGTCACCGCGACCGGCAGCGGCGCCACCGCGTGCAGCGCGGTGAGCAGCAGCAGGTCCACGCCGAAGGTGAAGGCGCTCACCAGCAGATAGCCGACGAAGGTGGGGGCCACGAAGCGGCGCAGCCGGGCGGGGAGCCATGCGACCATCCCGTCGCACAGCGCATGGAACCAGCGCACCACGCGTGCCGGCCGCGGCTGTGTCTGCGTACCCACCCGGCCACCCTGACACCCCCGCATGACCCGAAGATGATCAGGGGACCAACTTTCGCGGGCCAATTCGCCCGGTCGCCGGCCGATTCGCCATCGACAACCAGCCCTTGTCAATCGCCCGGAATTCGGTGTTTCCGTGCGATCACGCTGTGCCATAGCATCCTTCGGCGCGTCCCCGAGACCTCGACGGGGCGTGAGTCGGAAATATTGACCGGCATGCTGAATGGAGATTCCTGATGGGGCGTGGATTCGGAACGGCGAATCGGCGGAAGGTGCTCGGCGGCATGTTCGCCGCCGGAGCGGCAGGCGCGGCGGGAGTGGCCGGGCTGCCCGAGGGCATGGCGGAGGCACTCGCGGAACCGGGTCGCTCCGGCAGCCTCGATCAGGTGCAGCACGTGGTGATCCTGATGCAGGAGAACCGCTCCTTCGACCACTACTTCGGAACCATGAGCGGCGTCCGGGGTTTCGGTGACAAGCGCGCCGTACGTCTGCCCGCGGGCGGGTACAACCCGGTGCTGCAGGCCGCCATGGACGCCGCGCTGGCCGGAGGGCTCGGCACCGATCTGGGCAGTGGGTCGGCGGGCACCGGCAGCGCGAGTGGTTCGGCCAGCGGCAGCGGTTCCGGCTCCGGGAGCGGCAGCGGGTCGGGCGGCAGCGGCGAACGCAACGCCTTCCAGCAGCCGGACGCGTTCAGCAGCACCGGATTCCTGCTGCCCTGGCATGTGGACACCGCCCGCGTGGACGGTCAGGACATGGGCGATCTGGCGCACGACTGGAACACCACACACGTGGCCTGGGCCGACGGCGCGTACCACTCGTGGATCGCGGCCAAGTCCAAGATGACGATGGGCTACTTCACCGAGGCCGACATCCCGTTCCATCGCGCGCTGGCGTCCGCGTTCACCATCTGCGACCACTACTTCTGTTCGATTCAGGGACCCACCACCCCGAACCGGCTCTACCACTGGACCGGCACCATCGACCCGGCCGGGCGCGCGGGCGGACCCGCGGTGTCCAATCCGCCGGACTACCGGCCCGTCTTCAACTGGACCACATACCCGGAACGCCTGCAGCAGGCCGGGATTTCGTGGCAGGTGTACGCCGACTCGCACAGCGGCGGCCCGTTCCTCGCGGACTACGGCGACAACCCGCTGTGGCTGTTCCAGAACTTCCACAATGCCGCGAAATCCTCGGATCCCGCGGTCCGGCAGCTGGCCGACCGGGCCATGGTGACCGCGGGCGGCATGACTCCCCCACCGCCCGGCGTCGACGGCAGCAATGTCGATTACGTGCTGCAGCAGTTCATCTCGGACTGCGCCGGCGGAAATCTGCCGCAGGTGTCCTGGGTGGTCGCGCCCGCCGGGTACTCCGAGCACCCGGCCTACCGCCCGGCCGACGGCGCCGCCTACATCCAGCGCGTGCTGAAAGCGTTGTGGGACAACCCGAAACTGTGGGAGTCCACCGTCCTGCTGGTCAACTACGACGAGAACGACGGCTTCTTCGACCACATGGTGCCCCCGACCGCGCCGCCCGGCACCCTCGACGAGATCCTGCCCGCGGCGGGCGATATCGGGGGCGACCTGAGCTCCGGCTCGGCGACGCTGGGCTCGAGCTCGGGCTCGGCGAACATCGGCAACCTGATCACCAAGGCGGCCTCGGGGCTGAGCGGCAACGCCCCCATCGGCCTCGGCCCGCGCGTCCCCATGCTGGTCATCTCCCCGTGGAGCCGCGGCGGATACGTGAATTCCCAAGTGTTCGACCACACCTCGGTGCTGCGATTCCTCGAGGCCTGGACCGGCGTCGCCGAACCCAATATCTCCGCCTGGCGGCGCGACGTCTGCGGCGACCTCACCAGCTGCTTCGATTTCAGCCGCCGCGACACCAGCATCCCGACGCTGCCCGACGCCAATGCCGAACGCGCCCGCGCCGCCGGGCAGAAGGGTCTGCCCAAGCCGGTCCCACCCGCGCCCGCCGGTCAGCAGATGCCCGTCCAGGAGCCCGGCCGCGCCAAGGCCCGGCCCCTGCCCTACCAGCCGGTGGCCTGGATCGAGGTCGCCGGAGCCAGCGCGACCATCCGCCTCGGCAATCAGGGCTCGGTGCCCATGCCCTTCCAAACCTTCGCCTACCAAGGCAATTCGATCCGGCAGACGGTCGTCGCCCCCGGTGTGACCGTCGAGGAGCGCTTCCCGGTGAACGGCTCCTACGACTTCGCCGTGCACGCCCCCAACGGCTTCCTCGCCGAGGCCTCGGGCGACGGTGACGCCGCGCTGACCGCCACGGCGGCCATCGGCGGCACGGCGGCCAGTCCCGCTTTCGTGGTCACCGTACGCAATTCCGGTTCCGCCGCGGCGACGATCGACGTCGGCGGCTCCCGCAGCACCGTCGACGCGGGAGCCACCCGCGACTTCACCGCACCGCTCGACCAGGGCTGGTACGACCTGACCCTGACGGCGTCTGGAAACGGCAACTGGCGCAGGCACTTCGCCGGTCACCTGGAGAACGGCGGCGCCGGCGTCACCGCCTGACCCGAGGGGGCGGCTAGTTGCGTTCCAGCGCCGCTGCCGCCTCCTTCTGCAGATCGGTGTAGGACTCCTTGCCCACGTCGACGGTGACGTTCTCGATGGTTCCCCCGGTGAAGGTGCCGGGGGTGCGGTACTGGAGGGAGACGCTGTCGCCGCTGTCGTAGCCGACGCACAGTCCGTCACCCGCGAGGGTGAACTTGCCGACCTGGGCCCGCATCGGCCCCTTGTTGACGGGCTGGTCGTCGACGTAGAGGGTTGTGGTGCCGAGGGATTCGCCGTTCGGCCCCTTGCTCTCGCGCGTGAACTCCATGCCGAGGGTGTGTTTGCCCGGGCTCAGCGGCGCGGAGGCGACGAAGTCCTGTTCGGGCTTGATGCCGAGGAAGTTGTACACGTAGTGCAGCGTGCCGTCCTTGACGAACAGGGTGTGCCCGCCGAAACGCGAACCGTGCGCGAAGATCACCCCCTGCGCGTCCGGCGCCAGGTCGACGCTGGCGAGGATCTTGTACGACTTGCCGCGAATATTGACCGCGACGCCCTCGGGCACCGGTGCGGTGTCCGGGTAGTAGACGTAACGGTCGCGCGGCGGCTCGAACTGGGGACGCTGGAGGCCGAGCAGCTCGACGGCGGTGCGGTCGTCCAGCGGCAGGACGTAGTTGTCCTTGGCCTCCTGGTTCCACGCGTTGATCAGTTCCTTCAGCTTGTCCGGGTGCTCGTCGGCCAGATTCTTGGACTCGGAGCGGTCCTCGTCGACGTGGTAGAGCTCCCATTTGTCATCATCGAAGTGGCCCTTGCCGCTGATCGCGGCGTGCAGCGACGAAGCCTTCCAGCCGTCCACCCAGATGCCCCGGGTGCCGAGCATCGCGTAGTACTGGCGCTGCTTCTTGGTGGCGGCGCCGCCGTCGTCGAAGGTGTAGCGCATCGACACCCCGTTGACCGGGTACTGCTTCACGCCCCGGAACTCCTCGGGCATCGAGACGCCGGTGACATCGAGGATGGTGGGCACGATGTCGGTGCTGTGGTGGTACTGGTGCCGGATCTGCCCCTTGGCCTTGATTCCCTTGGGCCAGTGGATGATCAGCGGATCGCAGGTGCCGCCGGAGAACTGCGCGTAGCGCTTGAACATCTGGAACGGGGTGGAGAAGGCCGCGGCCCAGCCGGTCGGGTAGTGGTTGTAGGTGTCCGGTGTGCCGAGCCGGTCGAGGTACCGCATGTTCTCGGCGAGGTCGTCGGGGTAGCCGTTGAAGAATTTGTTCTCGTTGACCGAGCCGTTCGGGGAGCCCTCGCCCGACGCGCCGTTGTCGGCGCAGTAGAAGATGACGGTGTTGTCCAGCTGGCCGGTCTGTTCCAGGTATTGGACGATCCGGCCGACCTGGGCGTCGGTGTACTCGGAGAACCCGGCGAACACCTCGGCCATGCGGGAGAACAGCCGCTTCTCGTCGGCGTTGAGCGAATCCCACGGCCGCACCGCATCCGCGTCCAGGGCAACGTCTTTCGGCAACGGATTGAGCGGGGTCAGCGCGGTGCCCGCGGGCATGATGCCCTTGTCGATCATGCGGGCCAGCACCCACTCGCGATAGGCCTCGTAGCCGTCGTCGAACTTGCCCTTGTACTTCTCGGCGTACTCGGCGGGACTGTGGTGCGGCGCGTGGTTCGCGCCCGGGCAGAACCACAGGTACCAGGGCTTGGACGGATTGCTCGAGCGCTGATCGCGCAGCATCTTGATGGCGTTGTCGGCCAGGTCCTTCGACAGGTGATAGCCCTGCTCGGGACTGTAGGGCTGATCGACGAACCGGTTGTCCTCCACCAGGTCCGGATACCAGTTGTTGGTCTCGCCGCCGAGGAATCCGTAGAACCGGTCGAAGCCCTTCTGCGTCGGCCATTCGGACTTGCTGCCGCCGGAGGAGACGTCTTCCTCGGGAACGTTGTGGTCCTTGCCGACCCAGAAGGTGCTGTAGCCGTTGTCCTGCAGGACCTGGGCGACCGTCGCGCACTGCGCGGGCAGCCGGGCGGCCGCGCCGGGGAATCCATCGGCGCCCTCGGTGATCGACGCGAAGCGGTTCACGTGGTGATTGCGACCGGTCAGCATGGTGGAGCGGGTGGGCGAGCACAGGGCGGTGGTGTGCCACTGGGTGTAGGTGAGCCCATTGTCGGCCAGTCGCTGCAGGGTCGGCATAGTGATGCGACCCCCGTAGGGCGACCACGAGGCCAGGCCGGTGTCGTCGAACAGCACCACCAGCACGTTGGGCGCGCCGTCGGGCGCGTGCTTCAGTTCGAACGGCTTCCAATCCGGCGTGGAATCACGGACATCGAGTTCGACCTTGCCGTCGAACCCCTCGTTGATGCCGGTTCCGTATCCGGGAGGTCCGTCACCGCCGGATTTATCGCACCCGGCGAGGAACGGGACCGCGGCGGCACCGACTCCGGCGGCCGCGAAGCCACCCAGGATCGAGCGCCTGGAGAGTTTGCCACGAGTGGGCTGCGAATCGGAACCGGACGGACCAGGGGACGACTGCTCGTGATTCGACGGCGTCATATCAAGCACGTTAGGCAGCTATCCACAAGATTCGCTGAACAGTTGCCAATGCGAGCCCCGCTGGTAGCCGAAGCGAAACAAACCAACCCCGCCGAAATCCGGTTGATCCGAGGTCACCGCCGGAGGGCACCGTGCGGTGGCAGACCTTCGGGCTGGACCGCACCCTGGAACCGGCCGCCCTGGAGGACCGGTGGAGCCGCTACCACCGCCGGCGGCATCGCGGCCGCGTCACCCGCAGCCACGGGCTCGTCGTACTCACCCCGTCCACCCCCGACGAAGCCCGCGCCTGGGCGCTGAGCGCCATGGGCCTGGAGGCGTCGGGCCCGTACGGCACCGACTACACCTGCCTCGGCCCGTCCGACCGGGGCTATGACGGTGAGATCCAAATCTTCCGCCGCTTCCGGCCGATGGTGTCGGTGGCCGGTCGGGCTCGCGCGCAAGTGCTTTCGCGGCAGGAAGGCCCGGTCGACCCCGACCTGCTGCGCCCGGCCATCTGGCAGGAGGCCGAGATCGTCCGGGGCGAAACACATCTGAGAGTTCGCGTGTGGCGCGACCGCGGCTACGAACCCGGGTGCGCGGCGGCCGCCATGCTGGCCCACGCGGACGTGGCCACGCTCGACGACCTCGCCGCCATCGGTCCCGTCGAGGCCTACCGCCGCATGCGCGCCGCCGGGGTGCCGGGCCTCGACCTGGAGATGCTCTGGGCGATGGAGGGCGCGCTCACCTACCGCGACCGCCGCGGTGTCGGCCCGGAGCGTCGCCGCGAACTGCGTTCCCAGCTCGGTGCGGAGCCCGTGGTCACAGGGGCGGCACGAACGACCCGACCACGTCGCGGACCCACCAGGCGCGGGTTTCGATCAGCTCCCGGGGGCCGGTGAAGCGGTACTCGTAGAGCAGCGCCCGGACGTGGCGGGGCGGGTCGTCCGGGAACGGGTTGCGGCGCACCAGGCGCAGGGTGTCGCGGTCGTTGCGCAGCAGGCGGCGCAGGAAGCCCTCGAACCAGGGGCGGGCGTAGGCGGAGGAGTGGGCCGCGAACCACAGCAGCCAGTCCAGGCGCAGATGGTACGGGGCGAACTGGCGCGGCATGCGGCGCGGGTCGCCGGGCTGGCCCTTGAATTCGTATTCGCGCCACCGGGTGTGGCGGGTGAGCACCGCCTCATCCGTGCCCTCGATGATCACCTCGTAGCGGATGCGGTCGATGACGCCGAACGCGCCGAAGGTGTTGATCAGGTGGAACGGGTTGTAGGACTCGTTCATTCGCTGACGGCTCGACAGCATATTGCGGACCGGCAGATAGCTGAGCGTCAGCGTGCAGGCCGTGAACGCGAATACCAGCACCGTGAACCAGATCGGAGCCTCCGGCAGCTCGTGCCGCTCCGATACCGGAAACACCAGTGCGGCAGCCGAATTCGAGATGGCCGACCAGGCCAGGAAGATGGTCAGCCAGTTGAGCCACGCGAAGTTCCCGGACAGCACCAGCCACGACTGGGTGACGATGATGATCGTCGCGGCGATGCTCGCCACCGGTTGCGGCGCGAAAAGCCCGAACGGCACCACCAATTGGGCCACATGATTGGCCGCCACCTCGACCCGGTGCAGCGGCCGGGGCAGATTGTGGAAGAACCAGCTCAGCGGGCCCGGCATGGGCTGGGTCTCGTGGTGGTAGTACAGGCAGGTCAGATCCCGCCAGCAGTGATCGCCGCGCATCTTGATCAGCCCGGCCCCGAATTCCACCCGGAACACCAGCCAGCGCGCCAGCCACAGCACCAGCAGCGGCGGCGCGACCCGGTCGTTGCCGAGGAACACGGCCAGGAATCCGGCCTCCAGCAGCAGCGACTCCCAGCCGAACGAGTACCAGACCTGCCCCACGTTCACGATCGACAGGTAGAGCACCCACAGCAGCAGCCACACCGCCATGGCCGCCCACAGCGGCAGCAGATCCGCGGCCCCGCACACCAGAGCCGCCGCCACCGCCGCGCCGAACCAGGCCACGGCCGCGAAGAACCGGTCGGAGTAGTAGAGGTGAAAGACGCTCGGCGTCGCCCGGAACGACCGCCGCGCGACCCAGCGCGGAATCGGCAGCATGCCGTGTTCGCCGAGCAGCGCCCGGAACTGCCGGGCCGCCGACACGAAGGCGACCACGTACACGAGCGCCACTCCGCGCGTCAGCACCTGTCGCGCGAGCCAGTATTCCGGTGCGCTGAACCACTCCATCCCGCGCCTCCTGCGCCGGTGTGTCGCCTCAGCTCGGCCACTCCGCTCCTACCCAGAAGCGTAGTCACCTTCCGCGCGCACCGGCCCGGGAGACCCGGCGGCCGTTGACTCCCCGCCCGCCAACGGCCGCGGCCGCGGCAGCGGTACGGACCCGCGCACCCCTTGCCGCGACCTCAACAATGCCCTGGTCGGACCGGTCTGTCTGTCGGGTGTTCGACGGACACCGCGCCCCCGAGAGGGATGGCATGCTGGGGCGAATCCGGTTCGGTACCGTGACCGGGTGCTGCGCGAAGCCGACCCGACCCACGCCGCGGTCGCGCAGGAGGCGACCGGGCTGGCTGTTCGATTCCGGCACGCCGCCTGCCTGTTGCTGACGGTGGTGCATCTCGCGAGTGGGGCGGTCGAGCCCGGGTTGGGGCGGGCGGTCACGCTGCTGCTCGCGGTGTGGTCCGGGAGCCGGCTGTGGGGGCGTCGGCTGGGCCCCGGGTGGACCGCGGCCGATGTCGCGGTGGTGGCCATCTTCCTTCTGGGCACGACCAGTGTGGCCGCGTCCGGGATCGGGACCGGAGACCTCATCGACGTGAAGGTCGTGGCGGCAACGGTGATCTCGGTGGGAATCGCGGAGCGGGTGCGGGTGTCGGCGGCGGCGACCGGCCTGGTCCTGCTGCTGCTCTACTACGCCAATCGCGCGACGCCGGGGCTCACCCCGTGGAACTTCCTCTCCGATCTGGCCGTCGCCTACCTACTGGTGGAATGGCTGCTCGCGGTCGGCGTCCGGCGGGTGGTGCTGGGCGCGGCCACCGTGCACGACCAGACCGTGACCGCCGCCGCCGACGCCCGGATCGCGAGCGAGGTGGCGGCCGCGCGCCGCCGCTACGAACACGAGCAGTGGGCCGTCATGCACGACACCGCCGCGGCCACCCTGCTGATGGTCGGGCAGGGCGCGGCCGGGGACCGGGACCGCATCGCCCGGCAGGCGGCCCGCGATCTGGCCGTGCTGGATTCGGGTATTCCGCTGCCCGGCGACGACACCCGGGCCGACCTGTCGGTCCTGTTGCGGGAGGTGAGCAATGGCTGTTCGACGCCGCTCACCCTGCGCACGCCGGGCCCGCTGCCGGTGCGCGGCACCCTGGCGTGGACGGTGGCGGCCGCCGCCCGGGAGGCCCTCACCAATGTCGATCGCCACGCCCGCGCCACGTCCGTCGACATCGACGCCGGGCCGGGGGCGCTGGTCATCACCGATGACGGCGCCGGCTTCGACGGCGTGCCCGGCGAGGACCGCTACGGCATCCGGCATTCGATCGTCGAGCGTATGCGGGCCGTCGGCGGCGACGCCGAGGTCACCAGCCGCCCCGGCCACGGGACACGGGTGCGGCTGAGCTGGCCGGCCACCGAAACCGCTGCCGCCCAGGAGCACTCGTTCGACGCCCCGGCCGCGGGGATCGAACGGCTGGGCCGCGGTTTCGGCTACGGCATGGTGGGCGTCGCGGTCGCCGACACCCTGTTGCAGTCCGTGCTCACCGAGGCGGCGGCGACACCCCCGGCGGCGGTCAACGCGGTGCTGGTGGCGGTGAACGTGGGATGCGCGCTGGCGGCGCTGCTCCCGCGCCGCCGGGAATCGGTGACGCCGGCGCTGATGGCGCTCGCGATCGGGGCCTCGCTGAGCCTGATCGCCCTGCTACCCGCGAATGCCGTCCTGGCGGGCGCGAATTGGTCGATCGGCGCGACCGGCTGGGCGGTGGTGGCGCTCGGCTTCCGGCTGCCGCCCCGGCTGTCGCTGTCGGCGCTGACCGCCTGGTGGGTGCTGGTGTGCGCGCTGGTCCTGGTCCGGGCGCCGGGCGTGGACAGCCTGCGGGTGCTGGGCTATCACACCGCGGCCATCTTCTTCCTCCAGTTCCTCACCGCCCGGTTCGCCGCGACCCTCGACCGGGTGGCCCGCGACGCCGCCACCCTGCACCGGGAACGCCTGCGCCACCGCACCGCCGACGCGGTCGGCCACATGACCGAACAGGAATGCCTGCGCCGCTACCGCGAACTGCTGAACGAATTCACCCCACTGCTCCGGGGTTTGGCCGATGGCACCCTCGACCCCGCCGAGCCCGCGGTGCAGGCGGCCGCGCGCACCGAATACGCGCGCCTGCGTCGCCTGTTCACCCAGCAGGACGGCCTGGGCCATCCGCTGCTGGCCGACCTGCGCGGCGGCATCGACGCTGCGGAGCGGCGCGGGGTCGCGGTCACCGTCGAAGCCGAGGCGGACGCCCGTCCCGAACCGGGCCGCGAGCTGCCGGACCCGGTGCGCGGGCACCTGGTGGCCGCGACCCGGATCATGCTGGACGCCAGTCGTTCCCGCGCTCGCGTGGTGGTGACCACCGACGCGACCGGCTGCACGGTCAGCGCCCTGGGCGACTGCCCCGCCGACACCGTCGACCGCCTGTCCGCGCTGACCACCACTACCGCCGACCCCACCGGCGGCGTGCATACCGAAGTCGTCACCGCGGGCGAATTACTGTGGGCGCGACTGCATCACCGTTTCGAGCTGGAGAACGCCCGATGATCCGCATCGCCATCGTCGACGACCACCCGCTGATCCGCGACGGCGTGCGCGGCTGGTGCGCCGCCGCCGACCCCCGCCTCGAGGTGATCGCCGACCACGCCGACCCGGCGGCCTTCCTGGCCGCCACCGGCCCCGATCGCGGCGACCTGGACGCCATCGTGCTGGACCTCCAATTCGACCAGCGCGCACCGGATCTGAACGCGCTCGCCACCATCTGCGCGCGCGGCCACCGCGTGGTCGTCTACTCCCAGCACACCGAGCCCCGCCTGGTCCGCGACTGCCTGGATCTGGGCGCGGTCACCTACCTGTCGAAAACCGAAGGCCGCGAACACTTGATCGCCGCCCTGCACGCCGCCGCCGAGGTGCGCCCCTACCTCAGCCCGACCATGGCCCGGGCCATGAGCACCGACGCCGACGACCGCCCGAAACTGTCCCAGCGCGAGCGCGAGGTCCTGCTCGCCTGGTTCCAGACCGAGTCCAAAGCCCTGGTGGCCCAGCAGCTCTACATCACGCCGGGCACGGTCAACACCCATCTGGAACGCGTCCGCGCCAAGTACGCCGCGGTGGGCCGTTCCGCCCCGACCAAGGCCGCTCTGGTCGCGCGCGCCATCCGCGACGGCCTGATCAGCACCGACGAGCTCTAGTCGCGGTCCTCGTCGAGGTCGACGTCGATCTTGTCGCGATCGGCCCAGTCCAGCAGCGGCGCGATGTCGAAGACAGCCTCGTCGATGCCCGCGTGCAGATCGCCGAGGTCGGCGTAGCGGGCGGGAACGGTCTTCATGGTGAAGTCGCCGGGGTGGATGTCGGGAATCTCGTTCCAGCGCACCGGTGTCGAGACCGTCGCCTCGGGCACGCCGCGCACCGAGTAGGCGGCGGCGATGGTGTGGTCGCGAGCATTCTGGTTGTAGTCGACGAACAGGTGCGCCGGATCGCGGTCCTTGCGCCACCACGCGGTGGTGACATCGGCGGGCGCGCGGCGCTCGATCTCGCGGGCGAAGGCCAGCGCGGCGCGGCGCACGTCCTGGAAACCGTATTCCGGCGCGATCCGGACGTAGACGTGTAATCCCTTGCCGCCGGAGGTCTTCGGCCAGCCGACCGCACCCAGCTCGTCGAGCACCTCGTGCACCACCCCGGCCACCCGCCGCACCCGCGACCACGGGCAGTCGGGCATCGGATCCAGGTCGATGCGCCATTCGTCGGGGAGTTCGGTGTCGAAGCGCCGGGAGTTCCAGGGGTGGAATTCGACGGTCGACATCTGCACCGCCCAGATCACGTCGGCGAGTTTGTCCACGCAGAGTTCGTCGGCGGTGCGTCCGTAGCGGGGGAAGTAGAGCTGAACGGTGGGGATCCAGTCGGGCGCGCCGCCGGGCAGCCGCTTCTGATGGACCTTGCCGCCGGGCAGGCCCTTGGGGAAGCGGTGCAGCATGCAGGGCCGGTCGCGCAGCGCGTTGACGATGCCGTCGCCGACGCTGAGGTAGTACCGGACCAGATCCAGCTTGGTGGCTCCGGTCTCGGGGAAGTAGACCCGATCCGGATTGGACACGCGCACCGTGTGTTCGCCGACCGGCAGCTCGATCGCCGGCGCGGCTGACTTGCTGGCCACCCGTCCGACGGTAACCGGCATTCCGGTCAGCCGCGACCGGCTCGCCGCGAACCACCCACTGAACTAGAACAAGTTATAGTTCTCGGCGCTGGGTAATTCTTCGCTCGGGAAGGTGGTCGCAACGGTGCGGACCTGGGACTCTTCGGCCGATGTGGTGGTCGTCGGATACGGCGGCGCGGGCGTCGCGGCGGCACTGGCCGCGCGGGAGTCCGGAGCGGATGTGCTCGCGCTGGACCGCTACCTGGGCGGCGGGGCGACCGCGCTGTCGGGCGGCATCGTGTACGCGGGCGGCGGGACCTGGGTGCAGCGGGCCGCGGGCGTCGAGGACGACGTCGAGAACATGCTCGCCTATCTGCGAGCCGAGGTCGGCGACACGGTGAGCGAGCGGACGCTGCGCCGCTTCTGCGAGGAATCGCCCGCGCTCATCGATTGGCTGACCGGGCACGGGGTTCCGTTCGAGGCGTCGCTGTGCCCGTACAAGACCTCCTACCCCACCGACGACTACTACCTGTACTACTCGGGCAGCGAGAACTCCGGTGGCTTCCGGGAATTGGCGAAGCCGCGGCAGCGCGGGCATCGCGCGCACGGGCGCGGGGTGTCGGGCAAGAAGCTGTTCGGGCCGCTGGCCGAATCGGCCGCGCGGCACGGGGTCCGGGTCCAGACCGGCACCAGGGCAACGAGTCTCGTGATCGAGGACGGGCGGGTGGTCGGCGTCGAGGCCACCACGATCGCCGGCGCGCCCGCGGCCGTGCGGCGGCGGTTCGCGGCGCTGGCCAAGATATCGGCGAAACCCGGTGTGTACCACCAGGGTTCGCGCAAGACCGTGCAGGCACTGCTGGCCCGGATCGAGCGGCGTTACGGTGTGCCGGTGCGCATTCGGGCGCGCTCGGGCGTCATCCTGACCACCGGCGGCTTCATCGCGAACGGCGAGATGGTCGCGCGGCACGCCCCCGGTTATCCCTGGGCCGAGGGCCTGCCGCTGGGCACCGCCGGAGACGACGGCAGCGGCATCGCCCTGGCCCAGGCCGCGGGCGCGGCCACCGACCGCATGGATGTGCTGTCGACCTGGCGGTTCATCGCCCCGCCGAGCGCCTTCTTCGGTTCGATCGCCGTGGATGCCAACGGGCAGCGCATGATCGACGAATCCCGCTACGGCGCGGCGCTGGGCGCGGCCATCGCGACCAGCCCCGGCCATCGGGCCTGGCTGCTGGCCGATGCCCGGCTGCTCGCCGAGGCGCGCCGCCAGCTGGCCGAGCAGTCGGTGTGGTTCCAGCGCATGCAGGCCGAGCGGCTGCTGCGGGTGGGCAGCGTGAGCGGCCGGACCGTGGAGGAGGTCGCCGCCCGGGCCGGGATCGAACCGGCCGCGCTACGCGAGACGGTGGACGCGCACAATCGCGCCATCGAGCAGTCGCTGCCCGATCCGATGGGCAAGCCCGACGATCTGCGCCGCCCGCTGCACTCGGGACCCTTCACGCTGCTGGACATCTCGTTCAAGGCGCGGCTGACCTATCCGATGCCGATGCTGACCCTGGGCGGCCTGGTGGTGGACGAGGAGACCGGTGCGGTCCGCACCGAATCCGGCGCGGGGATCCCGGGTCTGTTCGCGGCGGGCCGGGCGGCCGTGGGCGTGTGCTCGAATTCGTACGTGAGCGGTCTGTCGCTGGCCGACTGTGTCTTCTCCGGCCGGCGCGCGGGCACCCACAGCGTGGAGCTCGCCGCCACTCACTGACGGGTGCGGGCGGGTCCCGAATTTTCCCGGCACACCGCTTACGCTGCGAGAATGCCCGACGACGACACCACCGCCCTGGGCCCCTCACCCTGGGGATCGCGCCTGCTGGGTTCGGCCGAGGAGCAGTCGCACCGGCGTCGGGTGCGGGTGCAGCTGCTGGTGACCGCGGGCCTCACGCTGGCCAATCTGGTGGGCCTCGTCGTCGCTCTCGTGCTGATGGTGTTCGTGCTGGGTTCGGGCACCCCCGTGGCCCTGCTGATGGCGGTCGCGGTGCTGGCGCTGGCGGGCCGGACCGTGAGCACCGAGCGGCTGGCGGTCTGCGTGCTGGCCATCAGCGGCGTGCGCACCGCACCCACCGGTGACCGCCTCCGGGCTCAGTCCGCAGACCCGGTTTCGAAGGCGCGCAACAGATCCGCCGCCACACTGACCGCGATGACCGCGGGCTCCTTGCCGGTGATGTCGGCCAGCCCGATCGGAGTCTTGATGCGCGCCAGCGCTTCCCGCGGATGACCCCCTTCGGTGGTGAGCTGCTTGGTGAAGCGCGCCCATTTGGCCGGGGATCCGATCAGCCCGATGGTGCCGAGTCCGTCGGTGCGCAGGGCGGCGTCACAGAGCGCGACGTCCTCGGCGTGATCGTGGGTCATGATCAGGATGTGGGCGCCGGGCGGCAGCCGGCTCAGCACCTGCTCGGGCAGCAGTGCGACGCGGTGGGTGTGGATCACGGCGATGGCGTCGTCCAGGGCCGCGAGCCGCCCGGCGGTGAGCATGTCCGGCCGGGTGTCGATCAGGTGCAGGTCGAGTTCGTGGCGGGCCAGGATGCGAGCCAGTTCCAGTCCCACATGGCCGACCCCGAAGATCGCGACGGCCGGGGGCACCGGCAGCGGTTCGAGCAGGACGGTGACCGTGCCGCCGCAGCATTGCACGCCGTGCTGGTTGACGACCTTGTCGTTGAGGGCGAAATCCATCAGCTCGGGCTCCGCCGGCGGCTGGGCGATCAGTGCACGGGCCCGTTCGACGGCGACGGCCTCGACATTGCCGCCGCCGATCGAACCCCAGGTGTCGGCCTGTCCCACCACCATTTTCGCGCCCGCGCGGCGCGGCGCGTGACCGCGCACCGCCGCCACCGTGACCAGCACACCGGGTTCCCGGCGTTCGCGCAGTCGCGCGACGGCCGTCACCCAGGTCAGGTCAGGCACCGGCGGGCACGCTTTCCCCGGCGGCGAATTCCCCTGTCTCCGCGCCGGATTCGCCGGCCCGGCGGGCCGCGTCGAGCGCCCAGTACACGGCCTCGGGGGTGGCGGGCGCGGCGAGCTCCACGCTCACGCCCGGCGGCCCGAAGGCGGCGGCCGCCTGCCGCAGCGCCTCGCGCACCGAGAAGGCCAGCATCAGCGGGGGCTCCCCGACCGCCTTGGACCCGTACACCGCGCCCTCCTCGTGGGCGTGCGCCAGCAGGCTGACATTGAACTCCTCGGGCATCTCCGAGAAGCTCGGCAGCTTGTAGGTGCTGGCGGCCTGGGTCAGCAGCCGGCCGCGTCCGGGCCCGTCGCCGGTGTCCCAGCGGATGTCCTCGAGGGTCAGCCAGCCCGCGCCCTGCACGAAACCGCCTTCGATCTGGCCGATGTCGACCAGCGGGGACAGGCTGTCGCCCACGTCGTGGACGATGTCGACGCGGCGGACGCGGTAGGCGCCGGTGAACCCGTCCACCTCCACCTCGGTGGCCGCGGCCCCGTAGGCGAAGTACTTGAACGGTGAGCCGTGCATGGTCTCGGCGTCCCAGTGCAGGCCCTCGGTGCGGTAGAAACCGGCCGCCGACAACTGGACTCGCTGCAGGTAGGCGGTGCGCACCAGATCGTCCCACGCGACCTCGGCACCGGACCCGAGGGCGCGGGCGACACCGTCGGCGATGCGGATATCGGAGGCGTTGACGCCCAGCCGCGTCGCCGCCACCCGCGACAGCCGCTCCCGCAACTGCTCGCAGGCGTTCTTCACCGCCGCGCCGTTGAGGTCGGCTCCGGAACTGGCCGCCGTCGCGGAGGTGTTGGGCACCTTGTCCGTTCGCGTCGGCGCCAGCCGCACCTTGTGCAGCGGGATGCCCAGT
Organism: Nocardia sp. NPDC004582; assembly: GCF_053602115.1. Lineage (NCBI taxonomy): Bacteria > Bacillati > Actinomycetota > Actinomycetes > Mycobacteriales > Nocardiaceae > Nocardia > Nocardia sp. NPDC004582. The sequence continues at coordinate 29,856 of NZ_JBSGCY010000057.1, forward strand.
GTGGTGGCGGCCACCTGCAGCATCTTGGTGTGCAGCCCCTGCCCCATCTCGGTGCCGCCGTGGTTGATCAGCACCGACCCGTCCTTGTAGATCAGCACCAGCGCCCCGGCCTGGTTGAAGGCCGTCAGGTTGAACGAGATGCCGAACTTGACGCCGGTGACCGCGAGCCCGCGCTTGACGTGCCGATGCGATGCGTTGAACGCCGCGATCTCCCTTGCGCGGGAGTCGATCTCACCGTTCACCAGCACCTGATCCCAGGTCTCGGTGATGCGCTCGGCGTGGCGCACCTCCTGCCCGTAGGGCGTGGACTGACCGGGGCGATAGAAGTTGCGGCGGCGCAGCTCTCGCGGATCCAGGCCGAGCAGGGGTGCGCACCGCCCGAGCAGGTCCTCGATCACGAGCATGCCCTGCGGCCCGCCGAACCCGCGGAAGGCGGTATTGGACGGCTTGTTGGTCTTGGCGATGCGACCGCGGAAGCGGGCGTGCGGAATCGAGTACAGATTGTCGACGTGGCACAGCGCGCGGGCCAGCACCGGCTGCGACAGGTCCAGGCTCCAGCCGCCGTCCGAGGTCAGCGTGGCGTCGAGGGCCAGGAGGTGCCCGTCGGCGTCGAACCCGGCCCGCCAGCGCGCGTGGAAGCCGTGCCGCTTGCCGGACATGGTCAGATCCTGGGTCCGGTTGAGCCGCAGCCGGACCGGGCGTCCGGTCAGGGTCGCGCCGAGCGCGGCGATGGCCGCGAAGCCGTGCGGCTGCATCTCCTTGCCGCCGAATCCGCCACCCATGCGCAGGCATTGAACGGTGACCTCGTGATTGTGCAGCCCGAGCACGTGGGCCACGATCTCCTGGGTCTCGGAGGGATGCTGGGTGCTCGACTGCACGAACACCTGCCCGGCCTCGTCGACCTGCGCCAGGGCGGCGTGGGTCTCGAGATAGAAGTGCTCCTGGTCGGAGAAGGTGAGCTCCCCGGAGAAGACGTGCGCCGAGGCGGCGAATCCGGATTCCAGGTCGCCACAGCGGACCTCGGGCTGCGCGCCCTGGAAGCTCCCGGCGGCCTCGGCCTCCGCGATGGTGATGATCGACGGCAGCGGTTCGGCGTCCACCTCCACCGCGGCCGCGCCCAGCCGCGCGGCTTCCAGGGACTCCCCCAGCACCCAGCACACGACGTGGCCGTGGAAGCAGACCTCGTCGGGGAACAGGGGTTCGTCGTGCTTGACGCCCGCGTCATTGACGCCGGGCACGTCCGCGGCGGTGAGCACCCGCACCACGCCGGGCACCCGCAGCGCGGGCTCGGTGCGCAGCGCGGTGATCCGCGCGTGCGCGTGCGGGACCTGCACCGGGTAGGCGTGCAGCACATCCTTGGTGCGGTACACCAGATCGTCGGTGTAGAGCGCGGCCCCGGTGACGTGCAATGCGGCGCTCTCGTGCGGGAGCGCGATCCCCACGACGGGGTTGTCAGGTCGCTGTGACAGGTGGCTCATGACAGCACCCCCGCGGTCTCGGTGGTGTCGGAGAACAGTTTTCGCAGGCTCTCGCCCAGCATGGCGCTGCGATAGCGCGCGCTGGCGCGGTGATCGTCGAGCGGTGTGCCCTCGCCGCGCAGGACGTCCGCGGCCTCGGCGACGGCCGATTCCGTCCAGGGCCGCCCTTCGAGGGCCGCCTCGGTCGCGTAGGCGCGCACGGGTGTCGCGGCCACACCGCCCAACCCGATGCGGGCCCGGCGCACCACGCCGTCATCGATATCGAGCGCGAAAGCCACTGCCACACTGGAGATATCGTCGAACCGACGCTTGGCGATCTTGTGGAAGGCGGTCACGGGCGCGAGCGGCAGCGGGATGCGCACCGACCGGATGAGCTCGCCCGGCCGCCGCACCGAGGTCCGGTAACCGGTGAAATAGTCGGCCAGTGCGACCTCACGCTCCCCCGCCGAATCCGCCAGCACCACCGAGGCCTCCAGGGCCAGCAGCACCGGCGGCGCGTCGCCGATCGGCGATCCGGTGCCCAGGTTGCCACCGAGGGTGGCGGCATTGCGGATGAGCCGGGAGGCGAACTGCGGGAACAACTCCGACAGCAGCGGCACTCGTCCGGCGAGCCCGCGTTCGAGCTCGGAGAGGGTGCGGGCCGCGCCGAGTTCGATGCGATCCGGTCCGATCACGACCTCCCGCAATTCGGGGAGCCGGTCGATGGCCAGCGTGTAATCCGCCCGCCGCCCACGGATATTCGCCTCCACGCCCAGATCGGTATTGCCGGCGAGCACGGTGCCGTCCGGGTGGTCGCGCAGCAGTCGCAGCGCCTCGGCCAGGGTCGCGGGCCGGACGAATCGCCGCCCATCGGAACTGAAGTCGGTCGCCACCGGTTCCGGCGCGTCGGCCTCCCGCCGCCGGGCCAGGGCGTCATCGTCCGCCGGTGCGCCGACCGCGTAGGCGGCGTCGCGGATCGGCCGGTAGCCGGTGCAACGGCACAGGTTCCCGCTCAGCGCGTGCAGGTCGAAGCCGTTGGGCCCGGTCTCGCCGTGCGCGCACACCTCGTCCGTGGCCGTCCGATCCGGCCGGTAGTACTCCGCGGCCATGCTGCACACGAATCCCGGTGTGCAGTAACCGCATTGCGACCCTCCCCGCACCGCCAGCTCCCGCTGCACGGGATGCGGCGCAGCCGGGCTGCCCAGCCCCTCCGCGGTGACGATCTCCTGCCCCGCCAGTGCCAGGGCCGGGGTCAGGCAGGCGTTGACCGCTACCCATTCGGTCGGTTCGATCGTGCCCGGCCGGGCCACCAGTACCGAACACGCGCCGCATTCACCCTCCGCACAGCCTTCCTTGCATCCGGTGAGTCCGTGCTCCCGGAGAAAGTCCAGCAGGATGGTGTGCGTCGCCGCGGGAGAAATCGGTGTCGATTTTCCGTTCACCGTCATGAAAATTGCCATTGCCGGCCGCTTTCGTCGTCGAGTGCACTATCCAGTGTCGGCGGATCAATTCCGCTCGTCGAGAAAGCCTGCTCAGCAGCCGTGGGCGACGCGCCCGGGCACCCACACCGTGCGATGGGCCAGGCGACGCAGATCGGAGTTGGTGAACATCCGCTCGCCTCCTGTCTGTGACCACGGGTTATATGACCCGAACCTACGTCGCGGCGGGATATTCGGTCAACACGGGACACCACCGACCGGGTGATTCTGTAGGAAAATACGAGGGCAGCCGGGAGGCACGCCGAACCGGCTGGACAATCGAACAATCCGCTGCGGAGCCGGTATTCACTGCGCCATCATTCGGTTCGTGGTCGCGGCCTCCCCCGGGCCGGTGATCCACGTGTTCCAGGAGGCTTGTCATGCAAATGCGCTTTCTCGCAAAAGTGCGCCCCTCCCGTAAATCCGAAATCGATGCCGCCACCGGACTCGTGAAGGCCCGCCATCCGGTCGATGAGATACCCCCGCCGCCCAAGTTGTTCCTGCTGGGCCTGCAGCATCTGGCGATCATGTACGCCGGCGCGGTCGCGGTGCCGCTGCTCGTGGGCGGGGCGCTGAAACTCCCCGCCCACACCATCGCCCTGCTGGTCAATGCCGATCTGCTGGTCTCGGGCATCGTCACCGTCATTCAAGCGGTCGGGATCGGCCGCGTTCTGGGTGTCCGGCTACCGGTGGTCGCGGGCGCGACCTTCACCGTGGTCTCGCCCATGATCCTGATCGCGCAGCAGTTCGGCGGCGGCGAGGCCGGGCTGCCGACCGTGTACGGCGCGATCCTGGTCTCGGGCGTGTTCGGTTTGCTCATCGCCCGCTTCTTCGCCATGGTGGTGCGCTTCTTCCCGCCGCTGGTGTCGGGCTGCGTGATCTGCGTGATCGGGTTGTCGCTGATCGGCGCGGACGCCGGGCTGATCGCCGGGGACGACCCGAAAGCCGCCGACTACGGCCAGATCTCACATGTCGCGCTGGCCGGTCTGGTGATCGCCCTGATCGTGGTGATCCACCGGTTCGGCCGCGGTCTGGTCAGTCAGCTGGCGGTGCTGATCAGCGTCGCGATCGGCACGCTGGTCGCGGTGCCCATGCATCTGGTGGACATGTCCGGGGTCGGGTCGGCGGGCTGGTTCGCCGTGTCCAGGCCGTTCATCTTCGGCGCGCCCGAGTTCCATCTGGGCGCCATCATCTCCATGTGCGTGGTCATGCTGGTGACCTTCACCGAGTCCACCGCCGATATGGTCGCCGTCGCCGAAATGGTCGACAAGCAGCTCGAACCGCCGGATCTGGCGCGCGGCCTGGCCGCCGACGGCTTCTCCGCGGTGCTGGCCGGATTCATGAACTCCTTCCCCGACACCGCCTTCGCCGAGAACGTCGGCCTGGTCGGCCTGACCGGGGTGCGCAGCCGCTGGGTGGTCGCGGCCTGCGGCGGCATGCTGGTCGCCCTGGGCCTGGTGCCGAAGGTGGGCAGCGTGGTCGCGGCGCTGCCGGGTCCGGTGATCGGCGGCGCGGCCACCGTCATGTTCGCCATGGTCACCGCGGTCGGCCTGCGCATTCTGCACAAGGTCCAGTTCGAGGGCACCAGCAATATGCTCATCATCGCGGTCACCCTGTCGGTGGCGCTGCTGCCGGCGGTCGCCCCGAACATCTACAAACAGTTCCCCACCGACTTCCAGATGATCGCGGGCAGCCCGATCACCTCGGCGGTGATCGTGGTCTTCGTGCTGAACCTGGTCTTCAACCACTGGGGCGCGGGGAAACGACGGGTTCCGCCGGGCGGAACCGCGGTGTGACGAAACCACCCGACCCGGCCGGTAGGGTTCAACACATCCGGGAGGGGGTATCGCACATCTGAGGTGGGTTGGGTGTTGATCGGTGCTAAAACGAAAGACCGTGCGGTGGCGAGCGATTCCGGCGCGCCACCGCGTCCGTGGAATCGGACGACGGCGTGGGTGCTGACCTGCGGCGCGGCGCTGTCCCTGGCACTGGTCTTCACCACCGTCGACCCCTGGCTCGATCAGGTGGGCTTCCTGGCGGGCGGATTCGATGTGCACGTCTACCGCGACGGCGCGTGGAAGATCTACAACGGCCATCCCCTCTACACCGAGACCACCCATCGCGGACTGTCGTTCACCTACACCCCGTTCTCCACCCTGAGTTTCCTGCCGATGCTGGCCATCCCGTGGGCCTACGTCACGAATACCTGGCTGGCACTGAATATTTGCGTGCTCTACGGGTGCGTCCTGTTGTGCTGGCGGATGCTCGGTTACCGCATGACATGGCAGCTGGCCGGGCTGAGCGCGCTGCTCACGGCCACCTGCGTGTTCCTGGAGCCGGTGCGCACCACCCTCTACTACGGTCAGATCAACCTGGTGCTGATGGCCTTGATCCTGTGGGACTTCTCGCGCCCGCCGCACAGCCGGATCCGCGGCGTCGGGGTGGGGCTGGCCGCCGGGATCAAGCTGGTGCCGCTATATTTCGTCGCGCAGTTCGTGGTGCTGCGGCAGTGGGGCGCGGCGGTGATGGCCGCGGCCACCTTCGTGTTCACCATCGGCCTCGCCGGGGCGGTGCTGCCGGCCGATTCCCGGCAGTACTGGACCCGCACGTTCTTCCAGTCCGATCGGATCGCCCCGGATACCCAGCCCGCCAACCAGTCCCTGCGCGGCACGATCGCGCATCTCACGGGCGGCCAAGTGCCGCAATGGCTGTGGCTGCTGCTCGCCGCGCCGGTGGCGATCGCCGGGTTGCTGCTCGCGGCCGAGCTCTATCGGCGCGGCGAGAAGCTGCTGACCGTCACGCTCGCGGGCCTGACCTCGTGTGTGGTGTCGCCGTTCTCCTGGAATCACCACTGGGTGTGGTTCCTGCCGCTGTTCGTCTACCTGGTGCATCGCGCGGTGTCGGACCCGCGCTGGTGGGCGGCCGCCGGTTCCCTCTACCTGGCGACCGGCGCGTGGGCCTATCACTGGACCGATACCTGGGTGGTGGTCGGCTGGTTCCTGTTCCCGCCGTCGTGGCCGATCTCCCCGATCCTGTTGAACTGTTACGTCTTCGTGTACGTGGTGATCGCCGGCGGCCTGATCGCGTCCTCACGGCGTGCCCGTGACACCCATTAAGCAACCGACCGGTCGGCAAACCGGCCGCATCCGTTACGCAAGAGTGCCCGGACCTATATCCGAAACAGGCCAGGAGTGGGAACCCCTCTCCCGCATACCCTTCGCGGAAGCGATGACAGAGGAGGACGCCATGACCGAGCCGATGTGCATCGATTGCTGGCGGCGTGACAACCTCACCTTCACCCAGCGGCTGGACCCCGCCTACATCAAGCCGGGTCCCAAATACCGGTGCGCACTGCACCGGGCCCAGTACGAAGCGGACCTGCCGCGCACCGACCACACCGAGCGCACCGACCGCGCGGCGTGACGACGCACCGGCGCCACGCTGACTCGGGGTGACCCCGGATGGCCGTGGCGGCCGAGTTTCGACACACTGGATGCCGTGAATCGTCTATCGCCCGAACGGGTCCGCGCCGCCCGCGGAGGACACCGGTGACCGCCCTCGCGCGCGGCGAGAACCGGCCCGCGCCCGCCGACCGGATGACGGTCACCGTCACCTGCTCCGTCGCGGTGGATGTATCCGCGCTGCTCCTGGGCGCGGACGGGCGGGTCAGGTCCGACGGTGACTTCATCTTCTTCAACCAGCCCGTGGGTCCGGGCGTGGTGTACCGGCACGGCCGGGGCGCGGGCGACATGGTCGACGTGGTGACCGCCGCGGTGCCGGCGGACGTGGACAAGATCGCCATCACCGCCAGCCTCGACGGCAGCGGGCCCGCCACCTTCGCCGGGGCGGGCGCGCTGACCGCCACCATCGGATCCGACGCCGGCACACTGACTTTCCCCATGAGCGGCCTGACCAGCGAGGCGGCCGTGGTGTGCGTGGAGATCTACCGGCGCGGCGACGGCTGGAAGGTGCGCGCCGTCGGCCAGGGGTACGACGACGGGCTCGCGGGGCTCGCGGCGGCTTTCGGCGTCAATATCGACGACGATCCGGAACCCGCCCCGGCTGCCCAGCCGACCACCTTCGCACCGCCACCCCAGCCCGCGGGTTACCTGCCGACGCAGCCCAACCCGGCGCCGCAGCAGCCGATGCCCACCATGCCCGCGCAGCCCTACCCGCAGCCGGTGCCGCCGCAGCCCTATCAGCAGCCGGTGCCGCCGCAACCGATGCCCACTGCCCCGCAATCCTTCTCACCGCCCGCGTACCCGCCCGCGGCCCCCGTTCCGAATCCACCAGCATCACAAGGAGTTCCGCCCGTGCAGAGCGAGCTGTTCAATCCGCAACACGCCGAGGTCAGCGGTTTCGGCATCCAGAAGCAGGGCGGCAAGATGATTCGCGTCGCCGTGGACGGGGAGACGCTGGCGCGCGCCGGGTCGATGGTGGCCTATCAGGGTGATCTGCGGTTCAAGGCGCTCGGGTCCGGCGGGATCGGGCGGGCCATCCAGCAGCGGCTGACCGGTGAGGGCGTGCCGCTCATGCAGGTGCAGGGGCGCGGGGATCTGTTCCTGGCCAATGCCGCCGCCGATGTGCACGTGGTGGACCTGGACGGCACCGACGGGCTGACTATCAACGGCGCGAACGTGCTGGCCTTCGATTCCTCGCTGTCCTACAACATCCAGCGGGTGCAGGGCGCGGCCGGGTACGCCAGCAATGCCGGGTTCTTCAACTGCGTGTTCACCGGTCGCGGCCGGATCGCCATCACCACGCACGGCCAGCCGGTGGTGCTGAACGTCGATCAGCCGACCTACGCCGACCCGCAGGCGGCGGTGGCCTGGTCGTCGAGTCTGCAGACCGGGATCAAGCGCAACGACTCCATGGGTTTCGCCCGCCTGATCGGCCGCAGCACCGGTGAGGGCCTGACGCTCTCGTTCTCAGGTCGGGGTTTCGTGATCGTGCAGCCGTCGGAGCTGCCGCCGGGCGGATTCATCGGCGGGACCGGCGGCGGGCAGGAAGCCGGACAGCAGGGTGGCCTGCTGGGCGGACTGCTGGGGTAGCGTCGGGGGCAGTCTCGTTCCGAGGGAGGGCTCGTGCGCACACTGACCCGGGTACTGCTGATGCTGGTCACGCTGGTCTCGGCGCTGGCACTGGTGCCGTCGCAGGCCATGGCGGGGCCTGCCGAACCGGCGCTGGACGAGTCCACCTCCCGGCAGCTGGACGAGCTGCTCGCGCTGCGCAACTCGATTCCGGGCGCCCGGACCGAGGCGATCGCGCAACTGTCGAGCCGCTTCCTGGGCACCCCGTACGGGGCGAACATGCTGATCGGCTCGGCCACCCGGGCCGAGCAGCTGGTGGTCGACTTCCGCCGGGTCGACTGCTTCACCTACCTCGACTACGTGGACGCGCTGAGCCGCTCGGCCGACCGCGCCCAGTTCGTGCGGAACCTGGTGGCCACCCGCTACGCCGATTCCCGGGTGGAATTCACCAGCCGCAAGCACTTCTTCACCGATTGGGCGACGGTGAACCGCGTCGCCGCCACCGATATCACGCGCGGCCTCACCCCCGCCGCGGTCACCGTCACCAAGCACCTGAACGCGAAAGCCGATGGCGGCACCTATCTCCCGGGCCTGCCGGTGGTCGACCGTGACATCACCTTCGTTCCGGCCGCGGCGGTGGACAACGCGGTGATCGGCAATCTGCGCACCGGTGATTTCCTGGGCGCGTACACCGATGAGGCGGGTTTGGACGTCACGCACGTGGGTATTTTCATCGCCACCCCGAACGGTCCGATGTTCCGCAACGCGTCCTCGCTGGCGGCGAACGAACAGGTGGTCGACACCCCGTTGACCCAGTACCTGACCACGGTTCCGGGCTTGGTGGTGCTGCGCCCCATCTGAATCGGGTGGCGCCCGATTCGATGGGTGCAGGCGCAGGCGGCGCCCCTCAATTCGCCGTCTGCGGAATCGAAAATGGAGCGGAGAGTGGAATTTCCGGGCCGAGCGATTGATATCTTTCGAATCTAACGCGGCGGCCGCCCGAATGTGATTCGTTTGGGACAGGAAGATTCGTTTGGACAAGAATTGACAGGACCGAACACCCGGCGCACCGTTCCGCGATCGGTCATTCTGAGCTGATGGGTGTGGCGTGATGGCTGACGCGGCAACAGGTCTGGCGAGCGGGCGGCGGGGTCTGGAACTGCGCGGCCGCGTGGTGAGCCGCGCGGGTGTGCTCGAGGACGGCGTGATCACCGTGCGGGGTGAGCGGGTGGCCGCGGTTCGGCCCGCCACCGAATGGGCCACCACGCATCGGGAATTGCCGCCGGTGTACGCGGGCACGGTGGTGCCGGGCCTGGTCGACATCCACACGCACGGCGGTTTCGGGCATCGCTTCGACACCGAGGACGCGGCCGAGGCGAAGGCGGCCGCGGCGTTCCACCATCGGCGCGGCTCCACCAGCGTGCTCGCCGGCATCGTGACCGCCGCTCCCGACACCATGGTGGCGCAGGCGGCCATGCTGCGCGGCCTGGCCGCGGACGGCGTGATCGCGGGCATCCACATCGAGGGCCCTTTCCTGTCCCGGACCCGCTGCGGCGCACACGATCTCGGTTATCTGACCGATCCCGACCCGGAACTCATCGACCGCCTCCTGAACGCCACCGACGGGCAACTGCGGGTCATGACCCTGGCCCCCGAACGCCCCGGATTCGACACCGCCGCCAAACAATTGGCCGACAGCGGGGTGGTAGTGGCGGTCGGGCACAGTGATTCGAGTTTCGACCGCTTCCGGTCCGCGCTGAGCCCGCAGGGCTGCGGCACATTGGTCACCCATCTCGCCAACGGCATGCCGCCGCTGCATCACCGCGCGCCCGGCCCGGTGGCGGCGGGCCTGGTGGCGGCGGCCCAGCGGCAGGCGTTCGTGGAGGTGATCGGCGACGGCGTGCACGTCGACTCCGGTTTCGGCGCACTCGTTTTCGCCACCGCCCCCGACCGCGTGGTGCTGGTCACCGACGCCACCCAGGCCGCGGGCATGCCGGACGGCCAGTATCGGCTGGGGCCGCGCCCGGTGACC
>NZ_JBSGCY010000058.1:0-39811 GCF_053602115.1 Nocardia sp. NPDC004582
GTCCGGCGCCCGCGCCGGATCCGATGGCGGTGATCACGCCGTCGACGACCACCACGTCCTGTCCCGGCAGCCAGCGCGGCCCTTCGGGGGCCGACGCCATGCGCGAACAGCATGCGCGCGACCCGTTCTCGCTCGCCCTCGCCCTCGGCGACAACGTCTACGAGCAGGGTCCCTGGGCCGATGACGACGCCCAGTTCGCGGCCAAGTTCGAGGACCCCAACCACGGCCTCGACTTCCCGTGGCTCATGGTGCAGGGCAATCACGACAACTCCTCGATCCTGCCCGGCGACGGCGGCTGGCTGCTGCGCGGCGATCACGAGGTGGCCTATCACGCCCGCTCGGCCCGCTGGTTCATGCCATCGCGCTACTACTCGGTGCGGGTGCCGCGGGAGAACCCGGTGGTCGAGTTCTTCGTGCTCGACCTGAACCCCGTCGCCGCCTACCTGCCTCCGCTCTTCCAGCCGTACTGGGCGGCCGACGGCCAGTTCATGACCGAGCAGGCGGCCTGGCTGGACCGCGCGCTCGACGAGTCCACCGCCCCCTGGAAGATCGCCTGCACCCACCACCCGTACCGGAACAACGGCCCGCACGGGAATGCCGGTGAATACGACGGATTCAGCATCGACCCGATCGACGGCCGCCATGCCCGGGACTTCTTCGAGGCGCACGTGGTGGGCCGCTGCCAGTTCCTGCTGTCGGGCCACGACCACTCCCTTCAGGTGCTCGAACCCACCCCGGCCTCGAAGGGCACCCGGCAGATCATCTCCGGCGCGGCCGCGAAATCCGTGCACGGCGAACCGTCCTCGGGCGGTAAGGGCAGCCCCAACGGCGCGTTGTACGAGAACTACGACGACCTCGGCTTCATGGTCCTGGATCTGACCCCCACGTCCGCGGACCTGGGGGTCTACACCGTCGATCTCTCGAACGGGCAGTCCGCCAACGTCTTCCAGCGCCGGCTCGGTTAACCCGCGAGCGTTCGATTCGCCTATGGCTTCAGGACGATTCGGATCGGGTTGCCCTCCTTGGCCTCCAGGGCGTGCACGGCCTTGGGAGCGTCGGCGAGCGGCACCACGGCGCTCACCGAGCGGGCGAAGTCGATCCGTTGCAGCCCTTGCAGTTTCACCAGCTGGGTGACGTGCTCGGGCGCGGAACCGTAGTGTCCGCGCAGCTGCTGCTGGAAGAAGCTGAACGCGGTGCCGCCGGTGATGGTGATCGGTTTGTCGGTGAGCCCGACCAGCACCAGGCGGCCCTGCGGCGCGAGGCAGGTCACCGCCTGTTCGCGCACCGGGGCCACGCCCGCGAAGTCGAAGGCCGCGGCCAGACCGGTGCCGCTGGCCTGGAAGATCTTGGCGCGCAGGTCCGGATCGGCGGGGTCGAACGCCAGATCCGCGCCGAAGGACAGTGCCCGCTCGCGGGCGGCGGGCAGCGGATCGATCGCGATGATGGGTGCGGCGCCGACCAGGCGCAGCAGCTGAATCCCATGCGCGCCGAGTCCGCCGACACCCCAGACGCCGACCGCCTCACCGGCTTTCACCTCGGCGGTGGCGGTGATGGCCGCCCACGGCGTGGACACCGCGTCGGGGATGAAGCAGGCCTGCTCGAAGGGCAGTTCGTCCGGAATCGGCACCAGGGTGTCGATGCGGGCGAGGGTGTATTCGGCCCAGCCGCCGTCGTAGTCGACGCCGCGGGTGAAGGTGGCGCCGCCGCGCAGTTCGCCCGCCTGCAACAGGACTCGATCGCCGACCTTGGCGGTGGTGACCCCGGGGCCGAGGGCGTGGACGGTGCCCGCGACCTCGTGGCCCAGCGTCACCACGTCGCCGCGCAGGAACAGCGGGGTCAGGGTGCCGTCGATGAGATGCACGTCGGACAGGCACACACCGGCGGCCTCGACCTTGATCAGGACGTGGTCCGGGCCGGGTTCCGGGATCGGCACCCGGTCCAGTTCGAGTCGGCGTTCGGGTCCCAGGTGGAGTCGTGCGGCCAGCATCGTCATCGGCTCATCGTAGGCCGATGTCGGTGAGTCCACGGTCGAGAAAACGGATCATCCAGACGAAACTCTGCTCGGCGTCGTCGCTCCACTGGAAACCGTCGGAGGCCTGCAGGCTGGCGAAACCGTGGAAGGTGGAGCGCAGCGTGCGCAGCGCGTGCACCATCTCGTCCTCGGCGATGCCGTAGCCGCGCAGCACCGCCTCCATGGATTCCAGCAGTCGCGAACCCGATTGCAGCAGTGGATCATCCGGCCCGGTGAAGCGCGCGCCCACGGTGGCGGCGTACCGGCCCGGATGCTCGACCACGTAGCCGCGGAAGGCGTTGGCGAAGGCGTTCAGCGCGTCGCGGCCCGCGAGTCCGTGCATGGCGTCGCGGACCCGCGTGTCGAGTTCGGCCATGGCGAGCGCGGCGATGCCGTGCTGCAGGTCGGCCAGGCTCTCGATGTGCTTGTACAGCGACGGCGTGCGCACCCCGAGCCGCTGCGCGAGCGCGCCCAGCGCCAGGTCGCCGAAGCCGACCTCGTCGGTGAGGGCGGCGCCGGCGGCGATGACGTCGGTCCGGTTCAGCCCGACCCTAGGCATGATGTTCCTTCAGGAACGGCAGCATCAGTTCGGCGGTGCGCTCGGCGGCCTCGAACTGCGGGTAGTGGCCGGTGCCCGCGATCAGGCCCAGGCTGCCCAGTCCGGCGGGCAGGGCGGCGACGATGCGCTGGCCCTCGGCCTCCGGGCTCGGGAAGTCCGGGTCGGCGCCGCCCATCAGGATGAGCGCCGGCTGGGTCACATTGGGCACCTGGGCTTCCGCGTCGGCCGGGGTGGACTTGCCGCACTTCATGAACTCGGCCAGGCGGCCGGGCTCGCGCAGCTTGGCGGCCACCTCGCCCAGGTAGACGTCGAGGTCGGCGGGCTGGGAGGGCATGGCCACCCGCAGGTACTTCAGCCACTGCCCGATGCTCTTGAACATCATGGTGCCCATCAGCGGGAGCATGCCGCGGCGGTGGCGCGCGTTGGTGAGAAGCGCTGCCACATCGGCCTTCTGGGTGAGGGTGAAGGGGTTGATCTCCACGATCGCCCGGACCAGATCGGGGCGCAGCGCGGCGGCGATGGTGGCCGAGCCGCCCGAGAGCGAGTGACCCACCACGATGGCGGGACCGCCGCCCAGCCGCTCGATGACGGCCAGCAGGTCATGGGCGACGTCGGTGCGGCTGATGGCAGCCTTGCCGGTCTCCGACGCCCAGTCCAGGCTGGATTCGCCGTGGCCGCGCATATCGGTGTTGACCACCCGGTATCCGGCCGCCGCCAGCAGTGGGGCGAGGTGCCGGTTCACGGTGCGGTCGATGCCCATCCCGTGGGACAGCACCACCAGGGGGCCGGTGCCCTGCTCGTCGTATGCGATCCGGCCGCCGTCGATGTCCACGTACTGCGTCATGGTCTTCCGCTCTCTGGGAGTAGCTAACTGCGATAGCCATAAAGCTAATCGAGTTAGCCAACCGCGTCAACCCCTGATTTCGTGGAGACCGTCGAACTCTCTCGCCTACTCGGCGGCGGTGTGCTGGAAGGCCGCGGGCACAGTCTCGGTCACCGGCGGTCCTCGATCGCGTGAATGAGCTGGTGGACAGCGGGATTCGCGGCCAGCCGCCCGTCGAGCGCGACATTGATCGCGCCGCGCAGCAGGGAGTAGGGCGTCCATCCGCGCGGTGCGATGGTGCGGGGCGCGCGGCGCGCGATGCCATCGGCGATGGTGCGGGCGGCCTGGTCCGCGGTGATGCGCACGTTCAGCGGCCAGGGCAGCAGCGCGTCCAGGCGGCGGCCGAGCTCGTCGGCGTCGAGCATGTCATGGGTCATCGCGGTCTCGACGATGCCGAAGTAGGCGACCCCGGCGGTGGCCCCGCTCGCGGCGAGCTCCACCCGCAGCGCGCGACCCAGCTGCTCGACCGCGGCCTTGCTCATCATGTATGGCGAGCCACCCATGCCGGGGGCGAAAGCGGCGCACGAGGACACCACCACGACGTGCCCGCGGGCGCGGACGATGTGCTCGAGGGCGGGGTGCACGGTATTGAAGGCGCCGGTGAGGTTGATGCCGATGACCCGGTCGAAGTCGCGCGGATCCATGGTGCGCAGGGTGGCGGGCGCCGGTGTCACGCCCGCGTTGGCGACCACCACGTCCAGGCCGCCGAACCGCTCGACCGTCTCGGCGACCACGGCCGCCATCCGCTGCCGGTCGGTGACGTCGGCGGTCACGGCGTGGGACCGCTCGCCGAGGTCGAGTGCCGTTCGCCGCGTGGCGGTTTCGTCGATATCGGCCACGATCACCCGCGCGCCGCGCCGATACAGGACGGTGGCGAGGGCCCGGCCGATGCCCTGGCCCGCGCCCGTGATCAGGACGACCTTGCCGGCGATGTCGTACGCCATCAGGCGCTCACCTCGTACGCGTCGGAATCGAATTGTTGTGTGCGCCTGCGGTACTCGAAGCTCCAGCCCGGATACAGCCCGGCATTGCCGCCGTCCGGCGTCGTGTAGTACGTCTCGCAGCCGCCGGTCAGCCACACCGTGGCCGCGCTGCGCCGGTGCATCTCGGCCACGAACGCGTCCTGTCGCGTGCCCCGCACCTCGATCCGGCGTGCGCCGCGGTCGCGCACGGTGGTGAGGGCGTCGACGATGTACGCGATCTGCGACTCGATCATGTAGACGGCCGACTGGTTGCCCGCCGCGCCGAACGGGCCGAGGGTGCAGAAGAAGTTGGGGAAGCCCGCGACGGCCGTCCCGAGATAGGTGCGCGGCTGTTGGCGATACAACTCCGCGATGCTGCGTCCGTCGCGGCCGGTGATGCGTTCGAAGGCGGCGGCGATGGGTTCGAAGCCGGTGCCGAAAACAATGGTGTCGATGGGGATTTCGACGCCGGCGCGGGTCACCACCGAATGCGGGCGGACCTCCGCGATACCGTCGGTGACGACCTCGACATTGTCCCGTTCCAGCGCGGGCAGGTAGGCGTCGGAGAAGATGGCCCGCTTGCAGCCGATCATGTAGTCCGGGGTGAGCTGCGCGCGCAGCTCCGGATCGCGGATCTGGCGTCGCAACTGGATCCGCCCGAGCGTCTCGAACGGGTGCCGGAACCGGTTGTCCACGAATCCGACCAGGCCGAAACTCTCGATCAGCGCGTACCAGGTGCCGCGAACCAGACGCTGCGTCAAGGGAATCCGGCGCAGCAGCGCGCGTTCCATGTCGAGCGTCCGCCGATCCAGGCGCGGCACGATCCAGGGTGCGGAACGCTGGAACACGGTCAGCCGGGCGACCTTCGGCTGGATCTCGGGAATGAACTGCACCGCCGACGCGCCGGTCCCGATCACCGCGACCCGCTCGCCGGTCAGATCATGGGAGTGGTCCCAGTGCAGCGAGTGAAACGCCTTGCCCTCGAAGGCATCCAGCCCCGGCAGGTCCGGATACTTCGCCTCCGCGAAGATCCCCGCCGCCGCGATGAAGTAGTCCGCCGTGATCGGCCCCCGCGAGGTCTCGATCAGCCAATGCGAACGCTCCTCGTCCCACCGCGCGTCCAGCACGTCGGTCTCGAGCCGGATATGCCGCACCACATCGTGTTCGGTGGCGACAGCCCGGATGTACGCCAGAATCTCCGGCTGCCGCCCATACGTGCGCGACCAGTCGGGATTCGGCGCGAACGAGTAGCTGTACAACTGCGACGGCACATCGCACGCGCATCCGGGATAGGTATTGGCCTGCCAGGTCCCGCCCAGATCCGCCGCGCGTTCCAGCAGCACCAGATCCTCGAATCCGGCTTCCCGCAACTTGATCGCGAGTCCGATCCCGCCGAAGCCCGCGCCGAGGATGACGATGCTACGGTGTTCGGTGGCCGCCGGTCCCGGCGAGCCCTTCCGTGTGGTCATGATTCCCTCTTCAGAGGTCGAGAGTGAGCGGGCCGTCGACCGAGCGGGACACACACGTGAGCATGTGGCCGGGTCGTTCGGCATCGGTGAGCAGCCGGTCGCGATGATCGATCGCGCCGGACAGCACGCGCGTCCTGCAGGTGCCGCAGAAGCCTTGGCGGCAGGAGTAGGCGACGCCGGGTCGCACCCGGCGGATGGCGTCGAGCGCGGTCTCGGCGCTGCCGACCCGCACCTGGATTCCGCTGCGCGCCAGGCTCAGATCGAACTCGCGGCCGTCGAGCACGGGGAGCGCGGAGAAGCGTTCGGTGTGCAGTGAGGCCGTCGGATTCACCGCGAACAGCGTGCGCTGCGCGGCCGCCAGGACCGGCGGCGGACCGCAGACGTAGACGGCCGCGCCGGGGGCGGCGGTCCGCAGGATCGCATCGATATCGGGCACGCCGGCTTCGTCGTCGGGGTGGATATCGGCGTCGCCGGGTAGTTCGTCCAAGAAGGGCATGGTTTCGCGGGACCGCCCCAGATACACCAGCCGGCCGCGGGTTCCGGCCGCGCGCACCATCGGCAGGATCGGCGTGATGCCGATTCCGGCGGCGAGGAAGAGATAGGAAGGCGCGTGCGCCACGAACGTGAACGCGTTGCGGGGGCCGCGAATTCGCATCGGATCGCCGGGGCGCAGCGTGTGCATCTCCAGTGATCCGCCGGCGCCGTCGGGCAGGCGGCGCACCGCGATCCGATAGCAGTGCTGATCGACGGGATCCCCGCACAGCGAGTACTGCCGCTGCCGCCCCGACGGCAGGAACACGTCCAGATGCGATCCGGGTCGCCAGGCGGGCAGTCGTTCCCGGCCGGGCCGCACCAGGGTCAGGCTCACCACATCCTCGGCTTCCGCCTCGACGGTCTCGACGACGACGTC
Organism: Nocardia sp. NPDC004582; assembly: GCF_053602115.1. Taxonomy (NCBI): domain Bacteria; kingdom Bacillati; phylum Actinomycetota; class Actinomycetes; order Mycobacteriales; family Nocardiaceae; genus Nocardia; species Nocardia sp. NPDC004582. The sequence goes on from NZ_JBSGCY010000058.1 coordinate 6,795, forward strand.
CAGGTCGAATCCGTGGTGGCGCACCGGATGCGGCCGCGACAACGCGGGAGTGGTGAACACCTTCTTGTACACGTCCACCGCCGCGCCCAGCGCCCGCAGGCCGAAGGTCGGCGCGGCCGTCATGCGCGGGCCGCCGGCGAGTGCGCCAGGTAGCGCAGCGCGTTGTCCATCGAACCCAGCTGGGCGGGATGGAAACTCCGGTCCAGGTAGCGCGGCATCTCGGTGATGAAGGTGGTGAAGCTCGGAATCACCTGCCGCCGGGTCGCGCTCACGAACTGTGTCAGCCAGAACCGGCCCTTGTCCGGGCTCGGATCGCGCCGGTACAGGTACGCGGTCGACACCACGAACAGCGGCAGCAGCAGTCCACCGGCCAGCAGCCCGGTCCGGGCCCGCCGCCCGTATCCGCCGTCGACGTGCATGTACGCGTCGAACACCACACTCCGGTGTTCGACCTCCTCGGCGCCGTGCCACCGGACCAGGTCCAGCATGGTCGGATCCATCCCCGCGCGCTCCAGCGCATCGGTCTCCAGCAGCCACTCCCCGATCACCGCGGTGAAATGCTCCATCCCCGCGAACAATCCGAGCCGTTCCTTCAGCCACTCCCGCTTCGCCCGCCCGGTCAGCCCGTGATCGCCGAGTACCCGATCGGTGAGCCACGCGATCCTCGAGACATACGACTCGACGTCGAGCCCGATCTCCTGCAGGTGCTTCCGCGCCCCCTCATGGCTGCTCGCGTGCATCGACTCCTGCCCGACGAACCCCGCGACCTCCTCCCGCAACCGTTCGTCGTCGATCAACGGCAGCGCCTCGGCGAGACAGGCCGCCATGGCCCGCTCCCCCTCCGGCAGCACCAGATGCATGACATTCACGACGTGGGTCGCCAGCACCTCCCCCGGGATGTAGTGCATCGGCACCGACGAGAAGTCGAAATGCACGTCCCGAGCCTGAATCGCGTGGGCCTCGTCCTGATAGGAGCGCCTCGTCGCACTGTCCTCAGCCATGGGCCGACCGTAACAAAGCAACAAACACCATGGCAATGTTGCAGCCACAAATCGCCACGAATTGTTGCATCGATGCACCCGGCTGTTAGCCTCGAACCGTGCCCCCGACAGCCGCCACCTCGAAAGACACCCCCGGAACGGACACCATCGAGGACCGCATCCTCGACGCCGCCCTGATCCAGTTCGGGCGCGTGGGCGTGAAGAAGACGACTGTCGAGGACGTGGCCCGGCAAGCCGAGGTGGACCGCGTCACGGTCTACCGCCGGATCGGCTCCCGCGACGAGCTGGTCCGAGCCGTCACCGCCCGCGAGGTTCGGATCCTGCTCGACGATCTGAACGACATTCCGGCCCGCCACGACACCTTCGCCGACGCGGTCGCCGCCGTCTTCACCACCGTCGTCACCCGCTGGCGCACCCACCCCCTGGTCGAGCGCCTGCTCACACTCGAGCCCGAGCGCCTGCTCCCGCAATTCACCACCGAGGGCGCGGCCCCTTTCGTGCTGGCCGTCGTCTCCGCCACCGATCTCCTCCGAAAAGTCCTGGCCGACAACGACCTACCCGAACCGCCGGACCTCTCCTCCCGCACCGAGGTCGTCTGCCGAATCGTCCACTCGGTCATCCTGCAGCCGACCGGCGGCATCGACCTGGACTCCGAGCCCGCCCTCACCGCCTTCGCCAAGACCTACCTGGTCCCGATCCTCATTCCCTAGGTCATTCGCTAGGTCGCGGCCACGTTCGCCGCCGGCGAACAGTGGGGTGGAACAATCGGTATACCTCCAGGGTTGACTGGGTAACGCTCAACCTTGGAAGGGGTCGAAGACGTGCCTACACCTCAGAACCTGCCGGTCCTGTTCCTGACCGATCCGATCGTGCTGCCCGGCATGGTCGTGCCGATCGAGCTGGACGAGTCGTCGCAGGCCGCCATCGATGCCGCCCGCGCGGGCAAGGTCAACCAGGTGTTGGTCGCGCCTCGCCTCGATGAGGGATACGCCACCTACGGCGTGGTGGCCACCATCGAACAGGTCGGCCGGATGCGCGGCGGCGCGCCCGCGGCGGTGTTGAAGGCCGAGAGCCGGGCCAAGATCGGCCACGGCGTGACCGGACCCGGCGCGGCGCTCTGGGTCGAGGCCGAGCCGGTCGAGATTCCGGCCGCCGACGGGCGCACCAAAGAGCTCGCGGCCGAATACAAGAAGCTGGTCGTGTCGGTCCTGCAGCGCCGTGAGGCGTGGCAGGTGATCGACGCGGTCAATCAGATGAACGATCCGTCCACGCTGGCCGACGCCGCCGGGTGGGCCTCCTACCTGAGCAACGAGCAGAAGCGCGAGATCCTCGACACCCCGGATACCCAGGCGCGACTGCACAAGCTGATCGACTGGACCACCCAGCACATCGCCGAGACCGAGATCAGCGAGAAGATCAGCGAGGACGTGCGCGAGGGGATGGAGAAGACCCAGCGCGAATTCCTGCTGCGCCAGCAGCTCAACGCGATTCGCAAGGAACTGGGCGAGGACGAGCCGGACGGCGCCGAGGACTACCGCACCCGCGTCGAGAACGCCGACCTGCCCGACGACATCCGCGAGGCCGCGCTGCGCGAGGTCGGACGACTGGAGCGCTCCAGTGATCAGAGCCCGGAGACGGGTTGGATCCGCACCTGGCTGGACACCGTGCTGGAACTGCCGTGGACGGTGAAAACCACCGACTCCACCGATGTTTCGGCCGCCCGCGCGGTGCTGGACGCCGATCACCACGGCCTGGACGAGGTCAAGGACCGCATGGTCGAGTACCTGGCCGTGCGTTCCCGCCGGGCCGCCCGCGGCCTGGAGGTCGTCGGCGGACGCGGTTCCGGCGCGGTGCTGGTGCTGGTCGGTCCGCCCGGTGTCGGCAAGACCTCGCTGGGTGAGTCCGTGGCACGGGCCTTGGGCCGCAAGTTCGTTCGCGTCGCCCTGGGCGGCGTGCGCGACGAGGCCGAGATCCGCGGCCACCGGCGCACCTACGTCGGCGCGCTGCCCGGCCGCATCGTGCGCGCCATGAAGGAGGCGGGATCGATGAATCCCGTTGTCCTGCTGGACGAGATCGACAAGGTCGGCAGCGACTTCCGCGGCGATCCCGCGGCGGCCCTGCTGGAGGTGCTGGACCCGGCGCAGAACCACACGTTCCGCGACCACTACCTGGACCTGGATCTGGACCTGTCCGACGTGCTGTTCATCGCGACCGCGAACGTCCTGGAGACGATTCCCGGCCCGCTGCTGGACCGCATGGAACTGATCAGCGTGGACGGCTACACCGAGGCCGACAAGGTGGCCATCGCCCGCGACTTCCTGATCCCGCGGCAGCTGGAGCGCAACGCCCTGACCGCCGAGGAGGTCTCGATCACCGACGAGGCGCTGCGTGAGGTCGCCGCCAACTACACCCGGGAAGCCGGTGTGCGGCAGATGGAACGCTTGATCGCCAAGGCGCTGCGCAAGGCCGCGACCAAGCTGTCGGAATCGGCGGACATCTCCGATACCGAAAGCCTGGTCAGCAAGGGCGAATTCGTGCCGGAGGGGCTCGGCTACGACAAGAACCTGGGCTACGACACCGAAACCCGTGCGGACACCGGCAAACTGGTGATCGGACTCGGTGACCTGAAGGACTACCTGGGCCGGCCGCGCTTCACCCCCGACGGGGTGGAACGCACCGCGGTCCCCGGTGTCGCGACGGGTCTGGCCGTGACCGGCGCGGGCGGCGACGTCCTCTACATCGAGGCGAACGCCGCCGAGGGCGATCGCTCGCTGACCCTGACCGGCCAGCTGGGCGACGTCATGAAGGAGTCCGCGCAGATCGCCCTGACCTACGTCCGCTCCCACCTGGAGGAGATCGGCATCGAGCCGAGCGTGCTGGATCGCAATATCCACATCCACTTCCCGGCGGGCGCGGTCCCGAAGGACGGACCGTCCGCGGGCGTCACCATGGTCACCGCCCTGGTGTCGCTGGCGCTGGGCCGACAGGTCCGCGCGGATGTCGGCATGACCGGTGAGGTCACGCTGAACGGACGGGTGCTGCCGATCGGCGGCGTGAAGCAGAAGCTGCTCGCCGCCCAGCGCGCCGGCCTGAAGACCGTGTTCATCCCGGCCCGCAACGAGCCGGATCTGGACGAGGTCCCCGCCGAGGTGCTGGCTGCCCTGGATGTCCGCCCCGTCGCCGACGTGGCCGAGATCCTGGCCTACGCCATCGAGCCGGTCGCCGAACCGGCCTACGACGGGCGGCAGCTGAGCGCCACCGCGTAAGTGCTCGAGCAGGAGCCGTGGGTCCGCTGGGCGGACCCACGGCTCCTGTCGTTTCGGCAGGCCGCAGGGGTGTTCCGGTCGTACCCTCGGGGAGGGATCCAACCGGGATCCGACGGAGGGTGAACAGCATGCAACCCAACCAGCCGAGTCAGCCGCAACAGCTCGATCAGGTCGCGGGCGAACGCCTCTCGCACGCGAACCGCATTTTCACCTCCGACCTGTCGGTCAACGAGTTCGCGCTGCTACACGGCGCGGGCTTCGAACCCATCGACCTGGTGATGGGCGTGTCGGTCTATCACGTCGGCTTCCAGTTCACCGGCATCCGCCAGCAGCAGGAGCTTCCGGTGCTGACCGAGGCCACCTACCGGGCCCGCTGGAACGCCATGTCCCGCATGCAGGCCGAGGCCGACGCCCTCCAGGCCGACGGTGTCGTGGGCGTCCGCCTGGAATGGCGTCAGCACGGCGAATCCCTCGAACACCTGGAATTCATCGCGGTCGGCACGGCCGTGCGCTATGCGAAGGCCCCCGGCAGCTACCGTCGCCCCAACGGCCAGGCCTTCACCAGCCACCTCTCCGGCCAGGATCTGGTGACCCTGATGCGCACCGGCTACGCCCCCATCGCCTTCGTGATGGGCAACTGCGTCTTCCATGTGGCCGTGCAGGGCTTCCGCCAGATGCTCAGCCAGATGGGCCGCAATATGGAGATGCCCCAGTGGACCCAGGGCAACTACCAGGCCCGCGAACTCGCCATGTCCCGCATGCAAGCCGAAGCGGAACGCGACGGCGCGACGGGTGTCACCGGCGTCGGCGTCGACATCTCCAACTACGCCTGGGGCTACCACACCGTCGAGTTCTACGCCTCCGGCACCGCCATCCGCCGCATCAACGAGGGCGACCCCATCACTCCCCAATTCACCCTCGGAATGAACCAGTGACCGACTTCGACCTCGACTCCGCCACCCGAGCCATCGCCTCCGCCCTCGACGGCCCCGGCGGCCTGGCCATGGTCTTCACCGTCTTCGCCAACGTCCCCGGAGTAACCCGGACCCCACCCCGGAAATCCCTGTTCCGCTCCGACCCCGAACGCGTCCAAATCGGTTCCTGGCGCTACGAAGTCACCCGCGACCAGCGCATCAAGGCCGACCACATCGTCGGCGGCATCGTCCTGGCCGAGGAACTCCTCCCGGCGTCGGGCATCGCTCCGCATTTGGCCCGGGCGCTGGCCGAGATCGCCTCCTCCTATGGGCCCACCGCGTTGCCGCACCTGTCCGCCGCTCTCGAGGTGCTGGCGGGCTGATTGCGGCAACCGATGGGCAACGCTACATGTTTCACATGAAACGATGAACGCCCTGGTCAGAACTCCCCGGCCACACCGAGAATCGTTCGGCCGGAGTGGGTTCCGTCGAGAATGGAGCGGAGGACGGGCTCGGCTTCGGTAATGGGCGCGTAATTCTCCAGCAACGAGAGGTGCTGGGGTTTCAGGTCTTTGGCGAGGCGGGCCCAGAGGTCGCGGCGCTGGGCGATGGGGAAGTGCGCGGAGTCGATGCCGAGCAGGGCGACGCCGCGGAGGATGAAGGGCATGACGGTGGTGGGGAGGTCGGAGCCGCCGGTGAGGCCGGAGACCGCCACCGCGCCACCGTATTTGACGGTGCTGAGGATGTGGGCGAGGGATTCGCCGCCGACGCTGTCGACCGCGGCGGCCCAGTGGGCCTTGCCGAGGGCGCGGAGCTTCTCGCCCTCGCCGGGCAGGCGGCCGATGACCGAACTCGCGCCGAGGGCCGAAAGCAGTTCGGTCGCACCCAGTTTGCCGGTCGAGGCGATCACCTCGAAGCCGAGACCGGACAGGATGTCGACCGCCACGCTGCCCACGCCGCCGGTCGCGCCCGTGACCAGCACCGGACCGTCGCCGACGGTGACGCCGCGGTCCAGCAGAGCCTGCACGCTCATAGCGGCGGTGTAGCCCGCGGTGCCGATGGCCGCGGCCTCGCGCGGGGTGAGGCCGTCCAGTTTCACCACCCAGCCGGCGGGGACGCGGGCGTATTCGGCGAAGCCGCCGTGGTGGGCGACACCGATGTCGTAGCCGTGCGCGACGACCAGGTCGCCGGGGGCGAATTCCGGATCGGTGGAGCTGACCACCTCGCCCGTGAGGTCGATGCCGGGGATGAGCGGGTACTGCCGCACCACGCCGCCGCGCGGGGTGATGGCCAGTCCGTCCTTGTAGTTGGCGCTCGAGAAATGCACCTTGATCGTCACGTCACCCGGCATGAGGAAGTCGTCGGTGACTTCCTCCCGGAGGAGGGCGATCCCGCTGTCCGATTCGTGTGCCACCATCGCCTGGAAACCCATGGTCCGAGCATAGGGGGCCGAGCACCGGCCGGATCGGGGAAAACGGCCGGTCTCAGGCGAATCGGAAGGTCAGGCGTACTTCGGGGCGCGCTTCCCGGTGAAGGCGGCGATACCTTCCTGGCCATCGGCCGACTCCGAGTTGCGGGTGATGAACGCGGCCTCGGTGTTGAGCTGCTCCTCCAGGTTGTGCTGCCCGGAGACCAGCAGCAGCTTCTTCACCGCCGCGTTGGAGGCCTTGGGACCGGCCGCGAACTCCTGGGCCAGCGCCTCGACCGCCCCGGTCAGCTCGTCGTCGGCGACGACGCGGTGCAGCAGTCCCCATTCGAGGGCCTCGGCCGCGCGCAGCGTGCGGTTGGTGAGCATGAGCTCCTGGGTCTTGCGCAGGCCGATGAGGCGCGGCAGATAGTAGGACGCGCCGCCGTCCGGGCTCAGGCCGATCTTGGTGTACGCCATGGTGAAGGCGGCGGACTCGGCGGCCACCACCAGGTCACCGGCCACCGCGAGGCTCATGCCCGCGCCCGCGGCGGTGCCGTTCACGCCGACGATGAGCAGCGCGTCCATCCGCGCCAGCGCGGACACCGCGCGGTGCAGGGTCCCGGCCAGCTTCTCGATGAACGCGCCGGTGTCACCGCTGGCCGCCATGGCCCGCACGTCGCCGCCCGCGGAGAAGAACCGCCCGGCGCCGGTCAGCACCACGACCTTGATCGCCGGATCCTCCGAGCAGTAGGTGGCCGCGCGCTCCAGCTCCTCGGCGAGCGCCTGATCGATGCCATTGGCGGCGTTCGGCCGGTTCAGCGTGATGCGGGCGATCGGGCCGTCGTGCTCGAACAGGATGTTCTCGTAGTTGCTCATCGAGAGGATGCCTTCCGTCGGTAGACCTGATCACAGCATGGCGTACTCGACCCGGACCCCCAGCAACCGGATGGGCCGATCCAGCTCGAACGCGTGCAACACCTCGAGTGCGGTCTGCGCGATCTCGTCCACATCGGTTGTCGGCGCGGGCAGTTTCCGCTGCTTGCTGCGGGTGAAGAAGGTCGTGGTCCGCACTGTCACGCTCACCCGCCCGACAGCCCGTCCGGCGGCGAAGGTCTCCTCGGCCACCTGGGTGGCCAGCCGCACCACCGCGGCGTCGAACTCGTGGCGTTCGGTGAGGTCGCGCGGGAAGGTCTCGGAGCGGCTGTGCCCCACCGGTTCTCGCGGCTCGGCGATATCGGTGTCGCCCGCGCCGTGCCCGAGTACCCACAGGTAGGGCCCGGTATTCGGCCCGAATTCGGCGGCCAGCACGGCCCGGTCGGCGGCGGCCAGATCGGCCACGGTCTCGATCCCCAACCCGCTCATGCGTTTCGCGATGCGCGCGCCGACTCCCCACAGCGCGGTGGTCGGCCGGTGTGCCATCAACTCGACCCAGTTGGCGCTGGTCAGCCGGAAGATCCCGGTCCCGGCGTCCTGCTCCGGCGGCGGCTCGCCGGCCGCGGGCAGCGATTTCCCGACGGCCTTGGCGAACCCGGTGGCCAGCTTGGCCCGGGTCTTGTTGTCCCCGATGCCGACCGCGCAGGTCAGATCCAATTCCGCGATGGCCGAGCGGATCTCGCGCGCCAGTTCCTCAGGGTCCTCGGTGTCGACCGCCAGGAACGCCTCGTCGAAGCCCAGCACTTCCACCCGGCCGGGGAAGGTGCGCAGCAGCGCCATGATCTCCTCGGACGCCTCGGCGTAGGTGGCCAGATCCTGCGGCAGGAAGACCCCGTCCGGGCAGACCCGTGCGGCGGTGCGCAGCGGCATGCCGGCTCGTACGCCGAAGGCCCGCGCCGGATAGGAGGCGCAGGACACCACTTTGCGCGGTTCGGTGGGATCGCCGTTGCCGCCCACGATGACCGGCTGCCCGCGCAGTTCCGGGTGCCGCCGGAATTCGACCGCGGCCTGGAATTGGTCGAGGTCGACGTGCAGCAGCCAGCGCGTCACCCTTCCGTCATACCGCATGGTCTGCCGGAATGCCGGGATCCGCGGGAAACCGCCGGGCCCGGGTCAACGAGAGCGGCGCAACAGCCCGATGGGCGAGCGGTAGGCGTAGCGCGCCTTCACCGCACCCGAATCGACCTCCCCGGTGACCCGGATCAGCGGGGCGCCCGGGAACCGCGGCAGCTTGACCCGGTTGGCGACGGTGCCGTTGCCGGGCCGCACCCCGTCCGTGTCGACCCGCCAGCCGCGCGGCACGATCAGCAGGACGGTGCCCGCACCGGCCGCGACCCGGATGTCGATCTCACGCCGCGAGCACCGGGCCTGGGTGAAGTCCATGACCAGCTTGCCCGAAACGCATTCGGCCACCAGCTCTTTGGGGACCGTCCAGTCCTCGTCGGTGCGTTTGGTGCCGCTGGTCACCCGTAGTTCCAGGGGAGGCGCCTCCATCGTGGGCCGATATCGGCGTGCGCCGAGCACGCCCCCGATATCGTCGACGCGGGTCGCGGCCGTCTGCCGCTGCTCCTTGGTACGGGTCACCGAAACTCCTCCCCCTGGCATGTGAAACGATCATGTGGGTTATGCCATGGGAGCTCGAATTATGCCGCATAGCAGGGCATTTGGGGAGGTCGGAGCGGGTTCTGCGGCCACAACACGGTGTCGGTTCGGGCACGGCCAGATCACGATCGCGCCCGACCGGCGGGGTCGTCCCGCGGCGTCGCGGGAGCCGGGTCAGCGGCGGCCGACGAACACCGTGGTGACTCCGAGAATGTAAATGTCCTCGCGCGCACCGATATACGAGTCGGCGCCGCGATCCAGCAGGGCCGCGATGGTGTCCCGATCCGCCGCGTCGAGGCGTTCACCGACCCGCTCGCTCAATCCGGTCAGCCACGCCACCACGCTGTCGCGCACGGCCGGGGCGGGCGGCGCGGGATGGTCGGTGAGCACGCTGAAGGAGGTGGCCTCGGCCAGTCCGGCCCGGGTCAGCGCCACATTCCAGCCGTAGGGCATGGGGACCGCGCCGGTGATGTCGGTGCGCATCTGCGCGAAGCCCGCGTCGCGCAGGCCCAGCAGCCGATCCTGCAGGCCGGGCGCGCCGATGCCGAGTTCCCACGGCAGGCAGCGCACGCTCATCCCGCCCTCGGCCAGCGCCAGCCGTCCGCCGGGGCGCAGCAGTCCGGCCAGGCGCGCCACGCCCGCCTGCTGATCGGGCAGGTGATGCACCATCCGGGAGGCCCACACCAGGTCCGCGGCCGGGAGCCCCGCGCCGAAATCCGCGGCCGCGGCGTCGGCGGTCACCGTCTCGACCCGTACCCGGTCGTCGCCGTCGAGCGCGACCTTCACGGCCTGCCGGGCGACCTCGAGCAGTTCGGGCACCGCGTCGACGATCAGCAGCCGGCCGCCGCCGCGGGCGAGCAGCTCGCGTGCGAACGCCACGCTCTGGCCGCCCGCGCCGGCGCCGATGTCCAGCACGACCGCCTCGCTTCCGGCGGGAATCGAGCCGATCAGTCGTCGCGCGATCTCGGCATTGGTGTCGGCCGACATGGCGTCGTCGCGCTGCAGATCGGGAATCATGGTCGCCCAGTCGATTCCGTCGTGGGTGTGGCCGTGGCCGTGTGCGTGCCCATGGCCGTGACCATGAGAATGCTGGTGCCCGTGCGTGCCTGCCTGTTCGTGGGAGTGAGCGCTCATGCCCCGACGCTATCGGGGAGCGCGCACCCACCTCGAATTCTTTTGCCGATCCGGCAAGGCGTTCGGTCCGATCAGGCCGACCCCGCCGATTCCGGTCACGCCGTCGCGGGCACGCTGGAGTCGGCGAACTGGGTGCGGTACAGCTCGGTGTAGCGGCCGTCCGCGGCGAGCAGTGCGGTGTGGGTGCCGCGTTCCACGATGCGGCCGTGCTCGAGCACGATGATCTGGTCGGCATTGCGGATGGTCGACAGCCGGTGCGCGATGACCAGGGCGGTGCGGCCGTCGAGCGCCTCGGCCAGCGCCTCCTGCACGGCGGCCTCGGAGGTGGAGTCCAGCGAGGCGGTGGCCTCGTCGAGGATCACCACCCGCGGCTGCTTGAGCAGCAGGCGGGCGATGGTGAGCCGCTGCCGTTCCCCGCCGGACAGGCGGTAGCCGCGCTCGCCGACCACGGTGTCCAGGCCGTCGGGCAGGGATTCGATGAGGTCGCGCAGCCGGGCCCGCCGCAGCGCGTCCCAGAGCTCGTCCTCGGTGGCCTCGGGCCGGGCGAGCAGCAGGTTGGCGCGAATGCTGTCGTGGAACAGGTGCCCGTCCTGGGTGACCAGGCCGACGGTGTCCTGGATGGACTGGCCGGTCAGTTCCCGCACATCCTTGCCGCCCAGCAGCACGGCGCCCGAGTCCACGTCGTAGAGTCGCGAAACCAGTTGCGCGATGGTGGATTTCCCGGCCCCCGAGGACCCGACCAGCGCCACCATCTGCCCGGGTTCGGCGCGCAGCGACACCTCGTGCAGCACCTCCTCGCCGCCGCGGGTGTCCAGGGTGGCCACATCCTCGAGCGAGGCCAGCGACACCTTGTCCGCCGACGGGTAGCCGAAGCTGACGCCGTCCAGCTCGACGGCTACCGGCCCCGGCGGCACCGGACCGGCCAGCGGCGAATCCTCGATCAGCGGCTTCAGATCCAGCACCTCGAAGACCCGCTCGAAGCTCACCAGTGCCGACATCACGTCCACGCGGGCGCTGGCCAGCGCGGTGAGCGGCGAGTACAGCCGGGTCAGCAGCAGCGAAAGGGCCACCACCGAACCGGGTTCCAGCTGTCCCTGCAGCGCGAGGTAGCCGCCGAGCCCGTAGACCAGCGCCAGCGCCAGCGCCGAGACCAGGGTGAGCGCGGTGACGAAGACCGTTTGCAGCATGGCGGTGCGCACCCCGATATCGCGCACCCGTCCGGCCCGCAGCCCGAACTCCGCCGACTCCTGCCGCGGCCGTCCGAACAGTTTGACCAGGGTCGCGCCGGGCGCGGAGAAGCGTTCGGTCATCTGGGTGCTCATGGCCGCGTCGAGCCCGGCCGCCTCGCGCTGGATCCCGGCCAGCCGTTCGCCCATGCGCCGCGCGGGCAGGACGAACACCGGCAGCAGCACCAGCGCGAGCAGGGTGATCTGCCAGGACAGCCGCAGCATCACGGCCAGCGTCAGCGCGAGGGTCACCACATTCGTGACGACCCCGGACAGGGTGGTGCTGAACGCCCGCTGCGCCCCGATGACGTCATTGTTCAACCGGCTCACCAGTGCGCCGGTCCGGGTACGCGTGAAGAAGGCGATCGGCATTTTCTGGACGTGGTCGAACACCGCGGTGCGCAGATCGAAGATGAGCCCTTCCCCGATGCGCGCCGACAGCCAGCGGATGACCAGGCCCAGCCCGGCATCCAGGACCGCGACCACCGCGATGATCACCGCCAGGACGATGACCGTTCGCGGCGCGCCGTGCGAGACGATGGCGTCGACCACCCGTCCCGCCAGCACCGGCGTCGCCACCGCGAGCAGCGCGGAGACGATGCTGAAGATCAGGAATGACACCAGCTGCCGGTGATGAGGGCGCGCGAAAGCGAGAATCCGCTTCGCCGTCGCCATCCGCAGCGGCCGCTGCTCCGTAGGCGCGTGCATCTGCCGATAGAGCTGATTCCACGCGACCGATTCGATACTCATCCCGGCTCCTCACCTGTCCGGGGTACGACTCAACCCCGCACCACCGACACTAAGACCTCAACAAAGGTTGAGAGCAAGTACTTCCGGCCTGGTCAGGAGTTCGCTCGCAGCGAAACCCGCCTAGGGTTGGACCCGTGAAACGAGGTCGGGACGTGAGCGCGGCGTGGGAGCGGGCATTGCGCGGGTCGATCACCGGCGAGGTCGACACCGGACCGCGCCGCCGGGCCGAGTACGCCTCGGACGCGTCGAACTATCGGGTGCCGCCGGCGGCCGTCGTGTTCCCGCGCGACGCGGCCGACGTGACCGCCGCCCTCGATGTCGCGCGGGCGGAAGGGCTGTCGGTGACCGCGCGCGGGGCGGGTACCTCGGTCGCCGGCAATGCCATCGGGCCCGGACTGGTCCTCGACTTCAGCCGCCACCTGACGGCGATCCTCGAGCTCGATCCCGAGCGGCGGATCGCGCGCGTGCAGCCGGGCGTGGTGCTGGCCGCGCTGCAGCGGCGGGCGGGTGCGCACGGGCTGCGGTTCGGCCCGGATCCGTCCACCCAGAACCGGTGCACCCTGGGCGGGATGATCGGCAACAATGCCTGCGGCCCGCACGCCGTGGCCTGGGGCCGGACCTCGGATACGGTGCGGGAGTTGCGGATTCTCGACGGGCGCGGCCTGGAGCGGACCCTCGCGAGCGACCCGTCGGTACTGGCCGGACTGCCCGAATTCACCCGCGAACACCTGGCCCTGATCCGCACCGAACTCGGCAGATTCGAGCGGCAGGCCTCCGGATACGCGCTGGAACACCTCCTGCCGGAGCGCGGTTCGTCGGTGGCCAAGGCCTTCGTCGGCACCGAGGGAACCTGTGGACTTCTGCTCGACGCGACCGTCGATCTGGTCCCGGTGCCCGCCGCGACCGTGCTGGTGGTGCTCGGCTACCCGGATATGCCCACGGCCGCCGACGATATCGCCACGATCATGGCCGCCGGGCCGATCGCGGTGGAAGGTATGGATGCCCGCCTGGTCGATGTGGTGCGGGCGCACCGGGGCGCGGTACCCGAACTGCCGCGCGGCGGCGGCTGGCTCCTGATCGAAATCGACGGTGACACACCGGAACAAGCGCGCGAGCAGGCCGAGGCATTGCGCGCGTCCGCCCACGCCCTCGATTCCCGGCTGGTGACCGACGCGGCCGAGGCTCGCGCCCTGTGGGGCATCCGAGCCGACGGCGCGGGCCTGGCCGGACGCACTCCGGACGGTCATCCGGCCTGGCCCGGCTGGGAGGACTCCGCGGTGCCGCCCGCCCGCCTGGGCGACTACCTGCGCGACTTCGCGCGGCTCACCCGTGAGCACGGCGTGGACGGCCTGCTGTACGGCCATTTCGGCGACGGTTGCGTCCATGTGCGCCTGGATCTGCCGATAGCCGATGCGCCGCAACGCTTCCGTGCCTTCCTCGAGGACGCGGCCCGGCAGGTGGTGGGTTTCGGCGGCTCGCTGTCGGGTGAGCACGGCGACGGCCGCGCCCGCTCGGATCTGTTGCGACTCATGTACTCCCAGGACGCGCTCGACGCCTTCGCGGGCTTCAAGGCGCTGTTCGATCCGGACGCGGTCCTGAATCCCGGTGTCCTCGTGCATCCCCGCCCGCTCGACGCCGATCTGCGCCTGGCCGGCCTGCGCCCGTTGCCCACCACGGGTGGATTCGCCTTCCCCGCCGACGGTGATCTGGCCACCGCCGTGCACCGCTGTGTCGGTATCGGCAAGTGCCGCGCGGACACTCCCGGCGGTGTCATGTGCCCGTCCTATCTGGCGACCGCCGACGAGAAGGACAGCACCCGGGGCCGCGCCCGAGTGCTCCAGGATGTCGTCCGGGGCGAGCTGGATTGGCGGTCGGAGGCCGTCGCGGAGTCCTTGGACCTGTGTCTGTCCTGCAAGGCCTGCCATTCCGAGTGTCCGGCCGGTATCGACATGGCCACGTACAAGTCGGAGACGCTGTACCGCCGCTATCAGGGCAGGCCCCGACCGATCGATCACTACACCCTCGGTCAGATGCCGCGCTGGCTGGCAGCGGCGTCGCGATTGCCGGGTCTGGTCAACGCGCTCAGCGGTGCCGGTCCGCTGCGCAGACTCGGATTGCGGGCGGCCGGAATGGATTCCCGCCGCACGGTGCCGGCACTGGCGAAGAAGAGCTTCCGCCGGACTTGGCGTCCTTCGGCGCCTCGGCAGGACGGGCCGGGCGTGCTGCTGTGGACGGATACCTTCACGGATGCCTTCGACCCCGAGATCGCCACCGCCACGGTCGAATTGATCGAATCGCTCGGCCACCATGTGCGCATCCCGGACCGGCGCGTCTGCTGCGGTCTGACCTGGATCAGCACCGGCCAGCTGGACGGCGCGCGACGGCGGCTGCGCGCCACCGTCGACGCGCTCGACGCCCACGTCCGAGCCGGCGGCGTGATCGTCGGCATGGAGCCGTCCTGCACCGCCGCCCTCCGCGACGACCTGCCCCGCCTGCTGCCGGACGACCCGCGCGCCGCCGCCGTCGCGGCCGCGGTGCACACCCTCGCCGAGTTCCTGGAGACCCAGCCCGGCTGGCAGCCCCCGGACCGCTCCGGCCGCACGGTGCTGGTGCAGCCGCACTGCCACCAGCACGCCGTGTTCGGTTTCGCCGCCGACCGCAGGATCCTGGACCGCACCGGCGCGCGGGTGGTCGAGATCACCGGCTGCTGCGGACTCGCGGGCAACTTCGGCATGCAGCGCGGCCACCACGACGTCTCGGTCGCGGTCGCCGAGCGCGGCCTGCTCCCGGCCCTGCGCGCCGCGCCCGCCGGTGCGATCCTGCTCGCCGACGGCTTCTCCTGCCGGACCCAGGCCGCGCAGCTGGCCGGGCGGTCCGCCCGCCATCTCGCCCAGTTCCTGCTGGACCGGTGAGGCGTCCCTAGAATGGCGCGGTGACTTCCGCGCCGCCCGCCCAGCCCGCTCGGGGGCCGGCGGCTGTCACCGCGGCGCACAGCCGCACGCTGAGCTCGGACCGGCCGCTGGATCTGGCCGCCACCATCTCCCCGCTGCGCCGCGGTTTCGGCGACCCCTGCCACCGCGAGACCCCCGACGGCTCGCACTGGCACGCCTCGCGGCTGCCCTCGGGTGAGGTCACCTACCGGCTGCGCCAGCGCGATCGGCACACCGTCGACGCCCGCGCCTGGGGTCCGGGCGGCGAGGAATTCCTCGAACAGCTGCCGCGCATGCTGTGCCTGGACGAGGACGTCAGCGATTTCACCCCCGAACATCCCAAGATCGTCGAGGCGCATCGCCGCAATCCGGGTCTGCGCATGCTGCGCACCGGGCTGGTGTGGGAGGCGCTGGTCCCCGCGGTCCTGGAACAGAAGGTGCACACCAGGACCGCCCACGACTCCTGGCGGAAACTGGTGTGGCGCTACGGGACTCCCGCGCCCGGACCCGCGCCGGAGGGCCTGCGGGTGATGCCGGACGCCGAGACCTGGCGGCATATCCCGTCGTGGGTGTATCACCGCGCCAATGTCGGGCCGCAGCGTTCGAAAACCATTGTGCTGGCGGCCCGGATCGCGCCGAAGCTGGAGCAGGCCGCGACCCTGAGCCACGCCGACGCCGCGCACCGGCTGCGTACCGTGCCGGGGATCGGGATCTGGACCGCCGCCGAGATCGCGCAGCGCGCCTTCGGCGATCCGGATGCCTTGTCGGTGGGCGATTTCCATCTGGCCGCCACGGTCGGCTGGACCTTGCTGGGCGAGCCGATCGATGACGACGCCATGGTCGAATACCTGGAACCGCTACGCCCGCACCGGTATCGGGCGGTGCGGCTGCTCGGACTGGCCGGTTTCGCGCACAAGCCGAAGTTCGGTCCGCGCACGCCGTACACCGATCACAGCCGCATCTGAACGCCGATCACCGCTGTGCGGCCGCGGTGTCCGCCGCCTGCCGCGCCCTGGTCAGGGCCTCGGGCACCGGGATACGGCCCAGGTACATCTCATCGAGGATCGGCGTGATCGCCTGCAGCGCCGCCGGGAATCCGGGCCCGCCACCAGCACTGATCGTCCGGCCGGCCAGCACGTCGAAGAACGGTGACACGTCCACGCCGTGCCGCGCCCAGTAGTCGCGATAGACCCGCTGCTCCGACACCACCGCCGGAATCGTGTTCCCGTCCAGGCCGAGATAGCGGTTGCCGGCCGCGCTCCCCAGCCACGCCAGCACGCGCCGCACCGCGTCCGGATGAGCGGTGGCGGCATTGCCCGCGACCCCGATGGCATTGTTGGCGCTGACCCGGCCTGCCGGTCCTTCGGGAATCATGGCCAATCCCCAATGGAATCCGGCATTCCGCGCGATGGTCGCCAGATTGAAGGTGCCGGACTGGAACAACGCCATGCGGCCCTGCAGGAAGGCGTTCTTGGCGAAGTCACCGCTGGTATTGGTGTCCGCGGCCGACGGTGAGAGCCGGTCGGCCACCAGCCCCACGGTGTACCCGTAGGCGTCGCGCCCTTCCGCCGAGTCGAACGCGAACCGCCCGTCCCGCTGCAACTGCCCGCCCGCCGAACCCAGATACGGCAGCGAGATCGACTGAAAGTCATTGGCGGCGTTGTACGGCCACGCCGAGACCGCGGCCAGCCGCCGCAGTACGGGACGGAAGCTGTCCCGCCCCGGATCCGGATTCCACCGCAGACCGGCCAGCTCGCCCGGATCGACCCCGGCCCGCGCGAGCAGGTCCCGATTGACGTAGAGCGCGCTGCCGCCGTCCACGAATTGCGGTACCGCCCAGAGTGTTCCGTTCCGGGTGAACTGGGTGACGGCCTGTGGGTCCCACCCCCGCGTGGCCTCGGGCCCGAGCGTCGCGCCGATATCCATCAGGTGCCCGCTGTCCGCGTAGTCCTCGTAGAGGTTGGTCCAGAACAGGTCGTCGGCGATCCCGCCCGTCACGTCCAGCCGCAGCTTCTGCGCGTAGGACGCCCACGGCACCAGCGTGATTCGCACCTCGATATCCGGGTTGGCGCGCTGGAATTCGTCCAGCGCGGCCCGGTAGGGGGTGACGAAGCTCTGATCCCAGATGCGCAGCCGCACCACCGTGCGTCCGCCGCTGTCGGCGTCGCGCCCGAGCCACAGCGCCGCGGCCACCAGCAGCACCGCGACCACGATCATCCCGAGCACGGCCCGGGTCGAGTCCTTCGCGCGGAGGCTCCTCATTTGAGCCCCGTCACCGCGATGGACCGCAGCACCTGCCGCTGGAAGACCACGAACAGCAGCACCAGCGGCGCGATGGCCAGCGTGGTGGCGGCCATGACGAGCGTCCACTGCGCGTTGTACCGCGTCTGCAGGTTGGCCGTGGCCACGGTCAGCACCTGCCATTTCGCCCCGGACGCGGCCACCAGCGGCCACATGAAGCTGTTCCACTGCGAGACCACCGTGATGACGGTGAGGGTGGCCAGAATCGGCCGGCTCATCGGCACCACCACGCCGATCAGGATGTCGAGGGTGTTGGCGCCGTCGACCCGGGCCGCGTCGATGATCTCCCCCGGAATGGCCAGGAAGTACTGGCGCAGCAGGAAGATCGCGTATGGCGACCCGAACAGGAACGGCAGCACCAGCGCCCAGAAGGTGTTGAGCCACCCCAGTTTCGCGAACATGAGGTACAGCGGGACGAGGGTGACGGCGCTGGGCACCATCATGGTCCCGAGGTACACCCAGAACAGCGCGTCCCGTCCGGGAAACCGGGTGCGCGCGAACGCGTACGCCGCCATGATCGACGTGACGAGTTGTCCACAGGTTATGCACACGGTCATCAGCGCGGTGACCGCGATGGCCCGGCCCAGCCCCTGGTCCAGCACCGTGCGGAAGTTATCCACAGTCACCGGATGCGGTGTGGCCACCGCGGATTCGGCGGCGAACTGCCGGGGTGTCTTCAACGCCGTCATCGCGCTCAACACCAGCGGCGCCACCGTCAACAGCGCCCCGACAAGCAACACCCCGTACGCCGCGACCGTCCGCGCCGCCGCCCGCCGGTCAATACTCATAACTGGTCCGATTCCGGAAGTACCGGTGCTGCGCCACCGTGATCACGAACATCACCGCGAACACCACCACCGCCATGACCGCGGCCCGCCCCGGATGCGCGGCATCGAACGCCTCCGAATAGATCCGCATGGCAACGACATCCGTGTGCCGGCCCGGCCCGCCCTTGGTCAGCGCGTACACCGCGTCGAAGGTCTGGAACACGCTGAGCACTCCGGTCACCAGTACGAAGAACATGGTCGGCCGCAGCAGCGGCAGCAGCAGCCAGCGCACGCGCCGCCATCCGACGGCCCCGTCCAGGGCCCCCGCGTCGAGGATCTCGGCCGGGATGGCCCGAATCCCCGCCACGAAAAACAAAGCCACATATCCGACATTCATCCACACGATGACCACCGCCACCGCCGGCAGCGCCAGACTCGGCGAGCTCAACCACTCCACCCGATGTCCCAGCACGGCGTTCAACGCCCCACCGGTCGGCGCGAAGATCCACTGCCACACCACTCCCACCGCCACCGGCGCGCACATCCACGGCAGCGCGTACACCACCCGCAGTACGGTCCCGGCCCGCCCGCGCCGCGCGAGCAGCGCCGCCACCGCGAACCCCAGCACCGTCTGCGCGGGCACCACCAGCGCCGTCAACGCCAGCGTCACCAGGATGGAATGTCCGAATTGCCGATCGGTGAGTACCGACCGCCAGTTGTCCCAGCCGGTGAATCGGATGGGCCCCAGCAGGTTCCAGCTGTGCAGGCTCAGCCACAGCACCACCGCGATCGGCAGCAGCAGGAAGCAGCCGACCCCGAGCAGGCTGGGCAGCAGCAGCGCGTAGCCGACCGCCGCGTGCCTGGTGCCGGCTGTGGCGCGGCGGGCCGTCCGGTCCATGACGGGCGAGGCTACCGGCCCGGCGCGGGTGCGCGCGCCATCCCACGCCCGACTTGCCCGATATTGTGTGAAGTCCGATATTGCGCTGTGCGCGACGCGATTTCGAGCCCGCTTGCCACCCGGTGCGCGGCGTCGGCGCATGATAGTTTGTGCCGCGCTCGTACATCGCGATGACGGCGAGGCTGGCCACGACAGGGCAGGGGACGGCGTCGATGAGAATCAAGCCACGGGAACAGATCCTCGGAGTCTGGCGGTCGCTGCTGACCGCGTGCTACCGGGACGAGACCTGGGTCTGGGGCGGCCGCAACGGCTCCAATTCGATCAGCGACGCCGAACAGCTGCTGTGCCTGCTGTATCCGGCCACCGAGATCGACGGGTTCGGGCTGGAGACGCCCGACGAGATCGCCAAGGACATCCTCGCGGTGCTGTCCCCGCTGGGCGATGACGGCCTGCGGATCGGCGAGCGGGTGGTGTGGCTGCTCGAGCAGTACGTCGAACGGCACACCGACCACGATCCGGACACCGGCCGGGAACTGCCGAACTTCGCCGCGGGCAGCTACCTGGCCTCCTCCGACGGCGCCGAGCCGACGCCGGCGCAGCACGCGCTCGAGGTGGTCGACTCCTATTCGATGTCGCTGACCCTGTGCCTGGCCGCCCTGAAGTTCCTGCGCGGCTTCAGCGGTCCGGTGTCGGCGCTGGCGGTGGGCCGGCGCAACCGGCTCGCGATCGAGCTGGGCCCGCGCATCGAGCGCCTCGACGCGCACATCAACACCCGCCTGACCGCCGCGATGGTGGGTCTGATCCGCAGTTTCGTGGTGAACACGGTGACGCCCAAGTCCCCGGCGGGTCAAGCCATGCTGTCGATGCTGAATCAGACGGGCGGTGCCACCGACACGGTGGTGCGCGCGGTGCGGGACCGCCTGGACCGGGTCCGGATCCGACTCCGCAACGACGCCACGCTGAGCCAGATCGAGGGCGTCGATCTGGACAGCCCGGACATGCTCTTCGAATGCGGCTGGAGCTGGGCCATCGTGCGCAAGGCCGCCGACATCGACTTCGTGGACCTGCCCGTCGCGCAGCAGCCCGGCCACGCCGTCGCCCGCCCCTACCTGCATTTCACCGTGGTGGCGCTGGACGGCATCAACGACCTCACCTCGCAGCGCACCCGGGAACTCGACCTGCTCGATGGCGAACAGCGCCGCCTGGCCGAGGCGCTGCAGCTGCGCTGGGATCTGGCCCAGCGGTACTGGGCCGCGGTGGCGCGCTTCGGCAATGGCCGCTGGCCGCTGGAGGACATTCCGTGGCGCACCTCCGACGGCGAGGAGTCCGACTACTTCAGTCTCATCGTGTCCGCGGTGCTGATGCAGGATCTGCTCAACCGCGAGGCCAATGACGACGACCTCGATCGCGCCGCCACCATCTTCGACGAACTGGCCCGCCGCGGCCGCATCATCCGCCGCTTCACCGCCGGGGACCCGGCCCGCACCATGCACACCCCGGGCGTGAGCCTGCGCCTGCTGGGCAGCGAGGAGCTGGACGGCCCGCTGCTGCTGTGGACCGTATCCGATTACGCCACGGTGCTTTTGAAGCGCACCCTGCAGGCGGCCCGGCTCTCCGGCACCATCGAGACCCGGGATCAGCTGATGACGCTGGCCCAGGCCACCATGGACCACCTCGACCTGCGCGCCTTCCGGGAGGGGCCGGCCACCGGCCTCTGGGACGACCCCAGCCGCATCTTCGGCGGCAGTGAATCGCATCTGCCGTCCTGGTATCTCACCGAGCGCGTGGTCGAGTGCATGGTGACCGCCGCCCGCATGTACCGGGAACCGCCACTGCGCGCGCCGAATTCGGTGACCCGCGCGATGGAACTGCTCACCGAGGCCGAGCACCTGCTCAACCGGGAGATACTGGAGCTCAGCGAAACCGATATCTCCGCGGGCCGCACCGCCCTGGCGCTGGCCGAACAACGCTTGGAACGGGCCCGCACCCTCATCGACGAGCGCCCGGGCACCGCCGTCAGCCTGGCCTCGCAGGCCCTCATGGAGCTGGACGAGCTCGCCTACGCCCGGCTCGACGCCACCAGGAGCGAATGACCGTGCTCGTGTTCTCCGCGTCCGACAAGGGCGGCACCGGCCGCTCGGTCACCAGCTGCAATATGGCCTACTGGCTGAGCATGAAGGGCCGCAAGGTCGCCTATCTGGACTTCGACTTCGGATCGCCCACCGCGGGCGGCACTTTCGAGATCAGCCGGATCGACAACGGGGTGCGCGACGGCACCGGCCTGCACGCCTACCTGCTCAACGAGAACGGCTCCCCCGCCCGGCTGAGCGTGCGCTCGGAGACCGACCGCATGGAACTGAGCCGCTCCCGGCATCCCTCGGGCCGGCTGGTGCTGTTCCCCGGTGACCTCGGCGGCTCCGAGTTCACCACCCTCGACGAGCGCATGATCGACCGCTGCGCCGCCCTGTTCGCCACCTGCGAGCAGGAATTCGACGTGACCTTCGTGGATCTGAGCGCGGGCCGCTCCATCGCCCTGGCCCTCGCCCTGAGCGCGACCCGGCAGCCGCAACTGTCCCGGGCGGTGTGCCGGTGGCTCATCTTCCATCGCTGGACCCGCCAGCACATCGCGGCCGCGCGCGGCCTGGTGCACGACGACCACGGGGTGCTGGCCACCGGGGAGGCGTGGGGGCACGACCGCACCGCGCTGCTGAACTCGCTGCGCTTCGTCCGCATCGCGGTACCCGAACTCAACCGCACCGCCGGGCTGCGTCCGGCCCAGGCCGCCTGGCTGCAGGAACAACACAACACCCTGACCCGCGCGGCCAACCGGCACGGCATGGGTCCGAGCGGGATACTGGGCCAGACCCCGGTGGAACCGATGCTGCAATGCCGGGAGCAGGTGATCCTCGATGTGGATGTCGCCGCCCACGTCGCCAATGCCGAGACCGTGGACGCGTTCCGCACGCTCACCGAGAAACTCATGAACGACGCCGTCTGGGAACAGGTGGAGGTACGCCGATGAGCTCCGCGACCGATTACAGCGAGGCCGGTGAACGCAATCGCGTGGCCGGGCAGCCGCTCTCGCACCTGTCCATCGAGGTCGGACACTTCTACATGGACGAGCTGGTGAACGGCGTCGACCGGATCCGCGCGCAATTGCGCAAGGTCGCGCCCATCGTGGAGACCCAGATCGCGGCCGCCGAACAGGAATTCGGGCCGGGCGCCCGGGTCAGCACCTGCTTCCTGGTCGACGACTACTTCTGGGGCCGCACCCCGGGCCGCGGCCGCAACGCCCGCCGCGTCGCCGACCCCCGCCACGTGCTCGAGAAACTGCTGACCGCCGCGGACGAATGCGGGGTGCGCATCGACTACCTGGCCCGCGAGGCCGGGTGCGCGGAGGTGCCGTCGTTCCTGGACGGCGAACCCGTCGGTGAACCGGTGCGGCTGGCGGAGATGATGGCGGCGCGCATCGTCGCCGAACCCGAACGCGACAGCACCGGGCGCCGCCCGCCCACCATCGAATCCGGATGGCTGTGCAACGGCCGTCGCTCCTCGGAATACGATGCCGGACAAGCGATGCGGATCGCGCGATACCGGCCGCCGGAGGAGTTCGGCGCGCGCAATCACTCCATCTTCCTCGATGTGCAGCTGTGGAGCCGGCAACTCGAGGAGGTGGCCGGACAGCAGGAGGAGCGCATCCTCTGGTCCTGCCCGTTCCTCGCCTCCATCTGGCAGTTGTTGCGGCTGGGCATGATTCGCGACGAGGGCGCGATGGTGGCCGCCCCGGTGCCGTGGGACGACCCGTGGCCCGAGGAGTGGTCGCGGCTGCCCGCCGTGGTGCAGCTGAATCCGCGGGCCAAACCGTTCGCGGCATATCGGGCCTTGTCGGTGCTGCCCTACAGCTACCTGGGCATCGAACACGCGGTGCGGGTGATCCTGGACCATCTGCAACTCGATGACGACGTGCACGCCAAACTGGCCGAACGCGGTGCCGGCGAGCGGATTCCGGTCGAGGTGCCGCGCCAGGCCACCCGCCGGCTGAACCACCTGTTCCTCGGTGACGTCTGAGGTGGCCGCCGCATGAGCGATCCGCTGGTCCTGCTGGGGGAGGTGCGCACGGCGTTGCTGCCGAATGCGGGGGGACTGGCGGCGCGGGAGGCGTCGGCACTGCTCTCGCTGTTGCCCGGGCAGCGGGTATTGATGCGGGAACGACCACTGGCGCTGGCGATTTCGCCGACCTCACCGGTGGGCGTGGACTGCCGATTGGCCACGGTGTCGCGGTCGGACAGCCGGGCCATCGGGACGGTGGCCGCGCACGCCGTCCTGGTGGGCGGCCGGGTGATGCAGAGTTCGGCCTGTTCGAGCGTGGTCCGGGCGGCCGATCAGAACCGCCGGCCCTGGTCGCACTATCTGAACCGGGCCGGGACCGTGGAGCTGGTGCACCGCATCGGCGACGACACCGCCACGGCGGTCGACCTCACCGAGGGCTTCCTGGAGGCGTCCAGCGCCACCACCCTCGACCTCGGGTCGATCAGCGAACGGCTGCTCACCCGGGTGCGCACCGATCCGCGGCTGGATCAGGATCCGCCGGTGCACTCCGGGGCGACCCGGTTGCGCTGGGCCGCGCGGGTCGCGCCGCCGGTGGACGGGAGCGCGCGGGGACGGACGCTGTTCGCGTTCCGGCTCGAGGACGAGAACACGCGATCGGTGCGCATCATGGTGCCGACCGTCCGGGATCTGGCCGGGGTGCAGCGCTTCTGCGAAGATCTCGCCGTCCACGACTGGCTGCTGTCCACCCTCGCCGCCGCGCTCTCCGACGCGAATCGGCCCGTTCTCGAACGCGATCCCACCGGCGAGCTGGCTCCCCTGCTCGAACAGCTCGTGCACCTGTGGATGCCGGGCGCGCACACTCCGCCGCGGCTGCGGGAACTGTGGACCCGGCTGGAATCCGATCCCGGCTTCACCCGGCAGTGGACCGCCCAGGTCGGGCACCTACGCGACCGGCTGGCGGTGGCCACCCTGGAAGCGCTGCGCAGTTCGAAGATCAGCACCGTGCAGTGGTGAGCGCTGTGCTCAGAGCCGGAACCAGCGGCGCACCAACAGGGCGAAGAACACCGACATGGTGACCGCACCGGTGTACGCCTCGGTGACGAACACCGCCCGGCCGCCCACTCGCAGGTGATCGGTGTCGCCGACACCCAGCGGGTTCAGGTAGTTCATCAGCACCTGGTAGACGGTCACGGCCACCGGCTGTTCGGCGCGCAACGCCACCGCGCCGGTGAAGACCAGCAGCTGGAACACCACGAACCACAGCATCCGGAACGGCCGATACCCGTAGCCGCAGACCAGATCCGGGACCAGGCCGCCGAGCCGCCGCCAAGCTTGCGGCTGTGCCTGGCGCCGGGCCCGGGCCAGCGCGAGCCCGCAGCGGTCCTCGGCGTCGGTGTCCTCGTCGATCCGGTACAGACTGCCCGCACGCCGATAGGCCAGGGCGGCATGGCCGGGCAGGCCGGCCTGCACCAGCGGCCGGCCGAGGCGCTCGTACGCTTCGGCGAGCAGCCGATTCTGGGTGCGGCTCAGCCGCAGCGGACCCCGGTACTCGACCTCCGCGGCGATGAGCGCGGCGAGCAGCTGGTTGACCGGCACGGCCTGTGGATCCGGGCCGGCCGGGCGGCGTATCGCGGGCGCGTAGAGGTGACCGAAGACGAGACTGTCACCGGCCCGGCGGATTCCGGGCGGATCGTAGGTGGCGACCACCGCCTCGGTGTGCCGGGTGAACAGATCGAGCAGGGGTTGTTCGGTGGCGCGCCGCCGCAATCCGTGCGGCTGGGCCAGGAACTCGGTGATGCTCTCGCCGTAGGTGTCGGCGTGGCGCTCGATCCGCATGCTCATATCGGCCACGAAGGGTGACGACGGCGCGCTTCGTTCGAGCATGATCAATGATAGATCCTGTGCACCAGCACATCTCGGGGCTCATCGGCGCCGAAATAGGCGGGCTCGTGGTCCGTCCACGCGAACCCGACCTCCTTGTACAGGTGGTAGGCGGCGCGATTGCCCGGCTTCACGGTGACGTAGACCTGTTCGGCATGGACCTTGCGGCATTGGGCCAGTGCCGCTTCCAGCAGGACGCGGCCGAAACCGCGGCCCTGGCAGGCGGAGGCCACGGCGAAGCCGAGAAACCACGCCGTGCGGTCGCCGTCGATGGCGGTGAGGACATAACCGCACACCTCCCCCGCCTCCTCAGCAACCGTCCAGTTTGCTCCGTGTAATTCGAACAATTGCCGCAGAACGAAATACGGATACGCGAGATGCTCGAATTCGACCACCTCGAGCGCCCGAATCGCGTTCAGATCCGCCAGCGACGCGGTCCGGCATACCGGAATATCCGGCTCTTCGAAGGCCGACAACGGTGTTCCCCTCCACCCCGGGCGCAAGTGCGCATGGATTCCAGGGTAAGCGTCACGCCGAGAGTTGGGTGCGGTTCGGCCCGCCCGCCGTCTGTGGAACGAGCGGGCCGAACCGCGCTGCCGCACGCGGTGGGGACCACACCGCCGCTGCCCGGAGGTTAGGCGCGGGGCGTTCGAAAGCGCAGTGCCGCAGCGTTTATCGCGGCCGGGGGCCTTCCCCGGTATGTCCCGGACCGCGAATTCTCCGGGGTGTGACGGCGCGCGGAGCGGGCGTCGAGCAACAGCCACAACAGCCGATGCACGACCCGGTCGAAGCTCGAGGGCGCCGGTTCGATGGCCGTCATGGCAACGCGCGCTCGTCGAGCACGCACCGTCCCTCCTCCACCAGGGTGGCCCGGGCTCGTCGACGCACCTTGCAGGTCTGCACGGTGCAATCGAGGTGCAATTGCATTGCGGCGTGGGCCTGTTCGGCGGTCATCACCCCCGGATCCCGGCGGCAGCGCGACAAAACGGCGATGTGCATATTGAGGGACGTCAGTTGCATGTCCAGACCACTCCTCGTTCCCGCTGGTTCCTGAAGTGCCCGGAGGTTCAGGAAAGGAAAGGGGCCTAGCTACACCGCTCCGGGCACACATCTAGCACACCACGTGCAGACGCCAGGCGGGCGAATTTCGACAAGGAGAACGCAAAATTGCGCGAATTCCCAGCAGTGAATCCACTTGGGAGAGGACGATTCTCCATAGTGGACGAACCTCGCGTCCCCCGATCCCCGCCCCGCGATCGCGAATGGAGCGTGTCGTGTCCGAAGGTCCCGCGTCATCCACCCTGCCGCGCCGCCAGCTCGGCCGCTACCTACGGGACTGGCGTATCCAGGCAGGATTGACCATCGCCGAAGCCGCCAAGCTGATGGAGTGGGGCGCCAGCACCCTGCAGCGGCTGGAGAAGGGCAACGCCGACCGCATCCGCACCATCGACATCCAGGAGCTGTGCCGCATCTACGGGATCCCCGCCGAAATCGCGGACGGACTCAAGGGTTTGGCGCAGCAGGCGGCCGTCAAGAGCTGGTGGCACTCCTACGGCGACCTGATTCCCGAGAACTTCGACGTCTACGTCGGGCTGGAGGCATCCGCGCAGCAGTTGTCCTGCTACCAATCGGAATTGGTGCCCGGCCTGCTGCAGACCGCCGACTACGCAAGGGCCCTGAACCGGCTCGGATACCCGGAAGAGACGGCGGCGGAGGTGGATCGGCGCGTTCAGCTGCGCCTGCAGCGTCAGGCCATGATCACCCGGCGCATGCACCCGGCCGCCATCGCCATGGTGTTGCACGAATCGGTATTGCGCCGCCTGGTGGGAGGTGCAAGGGTGATGGCGGCGCAGGTGCGGCACTTGGCGGAACTGAGCACCCGGTCCAATGTCGCCTTGCGCATCCTGCCCTTCGCCGCCGGTGTCCCCCTGGGACTTTCGACCGGCCCGTTCGTGATCCTGGAGTTCGGATCCGACAGCAAGGGGCAGCCGGTGGAGCCCCCGGTGGTCTACGTGGAGGGGTTCACCGGCGATCTGTATCTCGAGAGACAGGGCGATGTTCAGCGTTATCGCCGCGCCCAGGAGGGCCTGGAACGCTGCGCGTTGGACGTCCAGGACAGCAGAAACCTGCTGCGGCAGGTGGCGAAGGAGTATTCGGCATGAGTGTGGAGCTTTCCGGGGCCCGCTGGTTCAAGAGCAGCCGCAGCGGGGCCGGTAAGGAGTGCGTCGAGGTGGCGTTCCTGCCCGCGGGCCGGGTCGGCGTGCGGGACAGCAAGAATCCGCTGGGGCCGGCGCTGGTGTTCGGCGCCGCGGAGTGGCGGTCGTTCACCGCCGGCCTCGAAAACGGCTGCTTCGACCGGTGATTCGCTGGTACTGAGATACCGAAAGCGGTGCGCGGGGCCGGACCCCACGCACCGCGGTTTCAGTCATTCACTATGACGCTCAGAGAATTGCGACTACTCCGATCGCGACGGCGGCCACCAGCACACCGATCGCTACGGAAGGCATCAAAGCACCGGTCAGTACGTATACGCCCATCGCCGATACCGCGAAGAGCATCCCTACGATCAGCCGTTCGACCCAGTCATCGGGACCCAATTTCCGGTACCGGGGACGTGCATTCTTCAGTCCTCGGTCCACGAATAGTTGGATACCCATGTTTTTACTCGGGTAAACATGTAACCGTTGCTGAACGGCTGCCGTTTCGTGATCAACTTCCGGCTCCGGTAATCCCGGGGCCCGGCGCTGCCGCGCGGGGCCCCGGTGGCAAGATTTCTGCGGGACCGGTCAGCGACGGAACAGTTTGTTCCCCAGCCACACGATCGGGTCGTATTTCCGGTCCACGACGCGTTCCTTGAGCGGGATGAGCGCGTTGTCGGTGATCTTGATGTGTTCGGGGCAGACCTCGGTGCAGCACTTGGTGATATTGCAGTAGCCCAGCCCGGCGTCCTCCTGGGCCAGGTCACGGCGGTCCGCCACATCGAGAGGATGCATTTCGAGTTCCGCGATACGCATCAGGTATCGCGGGCCGGAGAAAGCGTGCTTGTTGTCCTCGTGATCACGCACCACGTGGCAGGTGTTCTGGCACAGGAAACATTCGATGCACTTGCGGAATTCCTGCGACCGTTCCACGTCGGCCTGCTGCATCCGGTACTCACCCGGCTTCAGATCGACCGGAGGCGTGAATGACGGGACCTCGCGCGCTTTTTGATAATTGAACGACACATCGGTGACCAGGTCGCGAATCACCGGGAAGGTGCGCATCGGCGTCACCGTCACCACTTCGTCCTCGGTGAACGTCGACATCCGGGTCATGCACAATAGCCGCGGCCGCCCGTTCACCTCGGCCGAGCACGAACCGCACTTGCCCGCCTTGCAGTTCCAGCGCACCGCCAGATCCGGGGCCTGGGTGGCCTGCAGGCGATGGATGATGTCGAGCACCACCTCGCCCTCGTTCACCTCCACGGTGAAGTCGTGCAGGCCGCCGCCGTCGGTATCGCCGCGCCAGACCTTGAACTTGGCTTGATAACCCATGGCTATTCCGCCTTTCCGGCGCCGTCCCGCAACTCCGCGAGATCGGCGGGGGTGTAATACTTTTCGAGCTCGGCCAGGTCGAACAGGCGCAGCAGTTCGGCGCGCATCGGCACCTGGGCCTCGGAGGCGACGGTGACCGCGGGCACCGAGAAGCCCACCTCGTCCTCGCCGATCGTGCAGACCAGCAACTGATTCCGCCACACCGGATCCATGCCCGGGTGGTCGTCGCGGGTGTGACCGCCGCGGCTCTCGGTGCGCAGCAGCGCCGCCTGCGCGACGCATTCGCTGATCAGCAGCATATTGCGCAGGTCGATGGCCAGGTGCCAGCCCGGGTTGAACTGCCGGTGGCCCTCCACGGTGACGTGGTCGTAGCGGTCGCGCAGTTCGGACAGCTTCGCCACGGCCTGCTTCAGCTCGTGTTCCTTGCGGATGATGCCGACCAGGTCGTTCATGGTCTGCTGCAGATCCATGTGCAGGGTGTAGGGGTTCTCCCCGTGACCTTCGGCCGGCGGATCGAACGGTGTCAGCGCCGCTTTCGCCGCCGCGGCGATATCGGTGTCGGAGATCTTGGGCCGCGCGGCCAGCTGCTCCACGTAGGTGGCCGCGCCCAGTCCGGCGCGGCGGCCGAACACCAGCAGATCCGACAGCGAGTTGCCGCCCAGCCGGTTGGAGCCGTGCAGCCCGCCCGCGCACTCGCCGGCCGCGAACAGGCCGGGCACCTTCGCCGCCTGGGTGTCCGGATCGACCTCGATGCCGCCCATGACGTAATGGCAGGTCGGCCCGACCTCCATCGGCTCCTTCGTGATGTCCACGTCCGCCAGCTCCTTGAACTGGTGGTGCATGGACGGCAGCCGCTTCACGATCTGATCCGCGGGCAGGCGCGAGGCGATATCCAGGTACACGCCGCCGTGCGGGGTGCCGCGCCCGGCCTTCACTTCCTCGTTGATGGCGCGCGCCACCTCGTCACGGGGCAGCAGATCCGGGGTGCGGCGGGCGGAGTCGTTGTCCTTCAACCACTGGTCCGCCTCCTCGATGCTCTCGGCGTACTGGCCCTTGAACACCGGCGGGATGTAGTCGAACATGAACCGCTTGCCGTCGGAGTTCTTGAGCACCCCGCCGTCGCCGCGCACACCCTCGGTGACCAGGATGCCCTTCACCGAGGGCGGCCAGACCATGCCGGTCGGATGGAACTGCAGGAACTCCATATTGATCAGCGAGGCGCCGGCGCGCAGCGCGAGCGCGTGACCGTCGCCGGTGTACTCCCAGGAGTTGGAGGTCACCTTGTAGGACTTGCCGACACCGCCGGTGGCGATGACCACCGCGGGCGTCTCGAACAGGATGAAACGACCCGATTCCCGCCAGTACCCGAAGGCGCCGGAGATCTTGTCGCCGTCCTTGAGCAGTTCGGTGATGGTGCATTCGGCGAAGATCTTGATCCGCGCCTCGTAGTCGCCGGTCTGCGCGAAATCCTCCTGCTGCAGCGAGACGATCTTCTGCTGCATGGTGCGGATGATCTCGAGTCCGGTGCGGTCGCCGACGTGCGCCAGCCGCGGATAGGTGTGGCCGCCGAAGTTGCGCTGGCTGATCCGCCCGTCCGCGGTCCGATCGAACAGCGCCCCGTAGGTTTCCAGTTCCCACACCCGGTCGGGGGCCTCCTGGGCGTGCAGTTCGGCCATGCGCCAGTTGTTGAGGAATTTGCCCCCGCGCATGGTGTCCTTGAAATGGGTCTGCCAGCTGTCCTTGGAGTTGGCATTGCCCATGGCGGCCGCGCAGCCGCCCTCGGCCATGACGGTGTGCGCCTTGCCGAACAGGGACTTGCAGACCACCGCCACCGACAGCCCGTGTTCGCGGGCCTCGATCACCGCACGCAGACCGGCACCGCCGGCACCGATCACGACGACGTCGTACTTGTGCCGCTCGACTTCAGGCATGGAACCGAATACTCCTGGGAGACTGAGGAATAGAGGACTGTCAGCCGATGAGGCGAGGATCGGAGATGGTTCCGCTCGCGACCAGCATGACGTAGAAATCGGTGAGGACCAGCGTGCCCAGCGTGGTCCAGGCCAGCTGCATGTGCCGGGTGTTCAGCTTCGACACCACGGTCCAGAAGCGGTAGCGCACCGGGTGCTGCGAGAAGTGCTTGAGCCGCCCGCCCGCGATGTGCCGGCAGGAGTGGCACGACAGCGTGTACGCCCACAGCAGCAGCGCGTTTCCGGTGATGATCGCCGTGCCCAGGCCGATGCCGAAGCCACCGTCCTTGGCGTGGAAGGAGATCACCGCGTCATAGGTGTTGATCACCGAGATGATCACCGCGACGTAGAAGAAGTAGCGGTGCGCGTTCTGGATGATCAGCGGAAGCTTGGTCTCCCCAGAGTATTTCGCGTGCGGCTCGGCCACCGCGCAGGCCGGCGGGGACATCCACACCGACCGGTAGTAGGCCTTGCGGTAGTAGTAGCAGGTGAGCCGGAACAGCAGCAGGAACGGCAGCACCAGGAAGCCGAGCGGGATCCACATCGGCAGATGCCCGATCGGCGTCCCGAAGTGGCTCGAGCCCTCGACGCACGAAGCGCTCAGACAGGGCGAATAGAACGGTGTCAGGTAGTGGAAGTCGTTCACCCAATACGCGGTCCGCACAAAGGATCTGACGGTCGCGTACACGACGAACGCGCCCAGCCCGAGCACCGTCATCGCCGGCGGCACCCACCACCGGTCGGTGCGCAGCGTGCGTGCCGCGATGGCGGCCCGACCCCTGCTGAAAACCCCGGTACTGATCGATTCAGAAGTCTTGACTGGTGCGGCGCTCATTGCGGCCTGCCTCGCTGCCCTACCCCGTGGAACGTCATCGTTACCTCCGGCATCGAATGTGATGGTGAGCACCCTACGACAGGAGTGCTATCACTCGAGCTCGCATCAGCTATTTCGTGATCCAGTGATTTACGCCACATTTCCTGCGGACTTCCGCGCTTCGTTCGTGTAGTGAACAAACGGCAATCGTGCGAACTCGGCGGGCTGTCACGGGGATTGGCCGCGGCGTGATCGCGCAGCTCCGGACGGTCGTTCTCGCCGGTTACACGCCGTCACACGGCAGCAACAAGGGTGTGGTGGCCTGTCCCTCTGATGAGGGCAGGAAGGGAGCCGATGATGAGACGTGCCGCCATCGTCATGCCGATGCGCACACCGGTGGGCCTGCCCGGCGGCGCGCTCGCCGCGGTATCTCCGAACCGTCTGGTCGGCACGGCTATTGCGGCGGTGCTCGGCCGGTCCGGGATCGACCCGCGCCGGGTGGAACAGCTGGTCACCGCCGTCCCCGACGCCGACGCCATCCGCTCCGCCCTGCCCCGCTGCGGGCTGTCCCCCGAACTCGGCGAATTCACCGTCGGCGCCGGACCCGGCAGCGGCCTGCGTGCCCTGATCACCGCCACCATGATGGTGCGTACCGGCGCGGCCGACGTGGTGCTGGCCGTCGGTGCCGAATATCGGTGTGCCGCAGCGCCGTTCGTCGCGCAATCGGCCAGCGTTCCGGCGCCCGCGACCCACCCCGGGTCGTCCGACGCCGGTCCCAGCACCGACGAGCAGATCGCGCTGTGGGCCGCGGAACCGGCACGCGGACAAGCGGATTCGGCGCGGACCGAACAGCTGGCCCGCCACCACGGCCTGGACCGGGCCGCCGCCGACGACTTCGCCGCGGTCAGCCACCGCCGCGCGGCTCGCGCCCACCGGCAGGGTGTCTTCGGCGCCGAGATCGCGCCGACGGTCGTCTGCGCCCGCCCGGATGACCCCGACTCCGAGGTGGTGCGCCTGGTCGACCGCGACGAGGCCCTGCGCGACGATGTCTCGCACCGCGCCTTCGCCGCCCTGCCCCCGTTCCGCCCCGGCGGGGTGTCCACCGCCGCCAACAGCAGCACCCGCGGCCTGGCCGCCTCGGCCTGCCTGGTGGTCGCCGAGGACCGCCTCGCCGACCTGGGCCTGGAACCCCTGGCCTACCTGGTGGACTGGGCGAGCGCCGCCGCACCCGCCGACGCCGCCGCTCCGGCCGCCGGGAGCGCGGTCGCGAAGACGCTGTGGCGCAGTGGATTCGAATTGTCCGATCTGGCCTTGCTGGAGGTCGAGGAATCGTCCGCCGTCGAGGTCTTGGCGCTGGCGCGCGTCCTGGGCTTGACCGAGCCCGTCGGCGGGCCGGCGGAGCACCCGGGCGGTAGCGCGGACCAGGCGGGCGGCCGCTTGAACGTGCACGGCGGCTCGATCGCCCTGGGTGACCCGGGCGGCGCCGCGGGACTGCGCATGGTCACCACCATGCTGCACGAATTGGCGCGCCGCGAAGGCGGACTCGGCCTGGCGGTGACACCCGCGGGCCCCGATACCGCCCTGGCGGCGATCTTCGAATCACCGGATCGAACACCGGTTTCCGAGACGCCGCGCGGCT
>NZ_JBSGCY010000059.1:0-39364 GCF_053602115.1 Nocardia sp. NPDC004582
GGCGTGGGCCGCGGCGCGCGGGTCCGGTTCGCCGCGCAGGTCGACCCGCGCCCAGCCGGGGCGCCGATTGAGGTCGACCACCTGGTGCGGGACGCGGCGGGTTTCGCAGTCGACGGCGGTGCGTTCGGGACGGCTGACCGATATCCCGGCGCTGTTCGGGTCGCGCACCGACCGGCATCTGTCCCCGCCGCCGCGCATGACGGCTCCGGGCACGGGCCGGTGGTTGAGCGGGGTGCGCATGCTGCTGGTGATGAGCGTGGGCCTGGCGGTCGCGCTGGGTGTGGTGGTGTTCGTCATGAGCCCGTCGGGCCGCGGCGCCAAGCCGAAGGCGGCCGCCGCCGAGATCGCCCAGATCAGCGCGGCTTTCCCGGGCCTGGTGCCGCGTTCTCCGGAACTGGGCTCGGGATTCAACTCGGCCAGTTGCCGCGTGGTCGATCACGACACCAAGGATTTCCTGCCGCCGTTCGCCTTCGAGGGCTGGGCCGCGGCCTGGGACTGCCAGTACTCCGCCGACCACGAAGTCCGCGAGTACATCGTGTTCGCCTACGACTCCGCCGCGGTGGCCCGCTCGGCGGCCCGCCGGATCCGTCCGGCCGGCAGCGCCCTGGAGGACCTCACCTTCAAGGAGTTCTGCGGCGGCAAGCAGTACGTGAACCACCGCTTCGACGCCACCGCCGACGCCCCGTCCACAGTCTTCGCCACCTCCTTCTTCGACGACCCCAAACGCGACAAGTTCCTCATGTACACCCGCGGCATCCCCACCACCCCGACCGGCGTCGTCGACTGGTGGAAGTCGCTCCCGCTCACCCAGTCCTGATCACCGCCGCCGCGAGCCGCGCGCCTCGGCGGCCCCAGCTCGAGCGCGGGCACTGGCCGGCCCGGTCGCCGTGACGCTGGTTCGCCCATCCGATTGACCGCGCGCGGCCACTTCCCCCCGCGCGGCCGCCGCCCGCGCCTTCGCACGACGGGACATCGACGACTGTGGTGAACGCGATGCGCCGAAGGCGGTTTCGGTCGTCGACGGCCCCGGCGCCGTCCGCGTGCCGCCGCAGGGGCGGAAGTCCTTGCCGTGCGTCCCCCCAGTTCGGGCGGGCATCGACCGATCAGTCGTGGTCGTTGGGGGTGGGGTCCTCGTGTTCGCGGTTCGCGGCGGCGAGGACGGCGGGGAGCAGGCCGGGGAGGGCGGCGTCGAGGTCGTCGGCGCGCAAGCGCAGGTGAGTGTTGCCGTCGATGGTGACGCGTTGGGTGACGCCCGCTTCGCGGAGGATTTTGAAGTGGTGGGCGGCGGTGGACTTGCTGACGCCGTCGTAGGTGAGGCTGCAGCGGATGGGGGTGCCCGCCTCGGCCAGGCGGCGGACGATTTCCAGGCGGACGGGGTCCTGGAGCGCGCCGAGCACCGCGGGGAGCGGGGCCACGGCGGGCAGCGCGTCGGTGTCGGTCATGACCTACCTCACTCGGATAACTAGTTTGATAACTGTCGAACCTCCGCTACGGTTGAGTTCGATCAGAATCAAACTTACCTGATGGAGGCCGCGATGGCATCGGCAACTGCGGTGGCGACCCGCGCCGAAACGGGCAGCCAGAGCTGGGCGTACGGGCTCGTCCTGGCGGCCAGCGGCGTCGCGCTGGGGGTATCGGGGGCGCCCGCCCCGCTCTACGGGCTGTATCAGAAGAGCTGGCACTTCTCGCCGCTCACCACCACGTTCGTCTTCGCCGTCTACGCGGTGGCCGCCCTGGGCGCGGTGCTGGTGTCGGGGCGGATCTCGGATGTGGTGGGCCGCAAGCCGGTCCTGCTCGGCGCGTTCGCGACCATGATCGTCGGCCTGGTGGTGTTCCTGCTCGCCGGCAATGTGGCCATGCTGCTGCTGGCGCGGGCGCTGCACGGGGCCGCGGTCGGCGCGATCGTGGTGGCGGGCGCGGCGGCGCTGCTGGATCTGCGCCCGCAGGCGGGCGCGCGGTCGGGTCAGCTGTCCGGGGTGGCCTTCAATGTCGGTATGGCCGTGGCGATTCTGGGGTCGGCGGTGCTGGCCCAGTACGCGCCGCATCCGCTGCGGACGCCGTACGTGGTGATCACGCTGGTGTGCCTGCTGATCGCCGCGGGCGTGCTGGCGCTGCGGGAACCGCACGCGGCGCGGCAGCAGCAGCGCATCACCATCGCCAAACCGGCTGTGCCGCAGGAGATCCGCGGTGACTTCTGGTTCTCGGCGCTGGGCGTGATGGCGGCCTGGTCGGTGCTGGGCGTGCTGCTGTCGCTGTATCCGTCGCTGGCCTCGGCCGAGACCGGCATCCACAACCTGGTGTTCGGCGGCGCGGTGGTGGCCTCCACGGCGACCGCGGGCGCGCTGGCCCAGGCCGTCGCGGGCGGCATCCCGGCGCGCCGCGCGGCCATCGCCGGCGACATCGGCATGGCGATCGCGCTGCTGCTCACCATTCCGGCGCTGCACACCCACAACTGGGTGCTGGTGCTGCTGGCCGGGCTCGCGCTGGGTGGCACCTTCGGGCTGGGCTTCGGCGGGTCGCTGCGGCACCTGTCCAACGTTGTGCCGCAACACAAGCGGGGCGAGACCATGTCGGCCTACTACCTGCTGGCCTACTCGGCCATGGCGGTGCCGACCGTGCTGGCGGGCTGGGCGGCCACCACCTGGGGGCTGAGCACGGTCTTCCCGTGGTTCGTGGCCGTGGTCGCGCTGGCTTGCCTGGGTGCGGCCGGGATCGGCTTGCGCCGCAATGCCGAGGCCGCGGCGGTTACCGACTGACCGCTGCCGCGCTAATTGCCGCATCCGATGCGTGACGCGTCCCGGATCGCTATTCTTCGGCTATGCGGCGGTGGAGGTTCGGTGGGGTGGTGAGCCGGACGGTACACCGGTCGGGTCTGCTGGTGTCGGTGCTGGCCGCCGTGGCGGGTGGGCTCGCCATCGCGGGCCTCACCTGGTGGGGGCTGTGGCGGGTCCTCGGCGCCAAGGCCGAGACGCCGAATCAGCTGGATCTGAGCCGGATTTCGCTCGCGGTGGCGGCGGGCATCGGTGGCGCGGTCGCGCTGGTGGTGGCCTATCGCAAGCAGCGCGACGCCGAACGCGGACGCTTCGCCGAGGTTTTCGGCGCCGCCGCCGGTCAGCTCGGCGATCCGGATGTGGCGGTCCGCATCGCCGGGGTCTACGCCATGGCCGGGGTCGCCGACGAGTTCTCCGCGCGCTGGCGGCGGCAGCAGTGCGTGGACGTGCTGTGCGGCTACCTGCGGCTGCCGTACCAGCCCGAGGAGGGCGCCAGCCACCTGGTCTCCAAATCCCAGCGCATCGAGGACCACGGCACCGCCGTCGAGCGGGTGTACACCTACCGCCAGAACGACCGGCAGGTCCGCGACACCATCGTCCGGGTGATCGCCGAACACCTGCGCCCCTCGGCCGAGACCCGCTGGAGCTCCTGCGATTTCGACTTCACCGATGCCGCCTTCGAGAACGCCGACTTCCGCTACGCCGTCTTCGCGGGCCGCAACACCCGCTTCACCAACGCCATGTTCCTGAGCGGCCGCACCGTCTCCTTCGAGCAGGCGCGGTTCCTGGGCAAGCGGGTCACCTTCCGCGGGGCCATCTTCCGCAGCGCCGCCGTCTTCGACCGGGCCGTCTTCGATCACACCGCCGTGGCCCGCGCCGACCGCGAGGGCACCTCCGCCACTTTCGCCGAGGCCACCTTCGGCAGCGGCGGCAGCTTCGAGGGCGCCGAATTCCGGGGCGCGCGAACCGCGTTCGACCGCACCACCTTCGCGGGGGAGCGGACCAGCTTCGCCAATGCCGTGTTCGCCGCCGACCGGACCACCTTCGAGCGCGCGGTGTTCGACGGCGAGCGCGTCACCTTCACCGGCGCGGAATTCACCGGCGCGCACATCACCTTCGCCGATTCCCGCTTCTACACCGAGTCCAGCTCCTTCGACTGCGCCCACCTCGGCACGCAGATCCGCTGGCGCACCGGCCGCACCCAGGAAGTGTCGTTCGCGCGCACCGAATACCACGGCTCGGTCTCCTTCGCCGACGCCGTCTTCGCGGGCCGCAAGGTGGTCTTGGCCGGGGGTGATTTCTGCGGCGACATCTCCTTCCGCCGCGTCGCGTTCGACGCGCGCGAGGTCAGCTTCGACCGCCCCAAGGCGTGGGTCGGCGTCCACTTCGACTGGGACGAGAGCCCCGCCACCAAACCGTCCCACATCTCGCCGACCCCGTGGCCGCCGGTGCTGGCCGAATCCGCCTCCGAACTCGCCTCCTGACCCCGGGGTACGTCGCCCGTTTTGCCCGGAACTCGCCGGTGGGATAGCTTGCAGACGAGTTGAGTTGAAGGGGTTGGGCGGTGGGGAGCCACGGCGTCGGTTGGGTTGTCGCGGTAGCGGTCCTGCTGATGTGCCTGGCCGCGGCCCTCGCGAGCCGGGCCGGAGCGGCGACCGAGCGGACGCCGGGGGATTGGCGCGCAGTCTCCCGCCGCGGCACGCGGTGGCGACGGGTGGGTGCCCTGGGGTTCGCCGCGACCGGCTGGGTCCTGGTGTTCGCGGCGTTCACGGCCACCCTCTCGCCCATGAGCCGGGAGACCATCGCGGGCAACCCCATTGGCGCGCCGCCCGAACTCGTGCCGGCCGGGCAGCCCACCATCTCGGCCAAACCGCCCGCCCCCGATCCCCTGGCCGCCCTGAAGCCGGGGGACTGCGTCGAGGTCCCGATCGAGCGGGCCAAGGACACTACGGGCGCGCCGACCTGGAAGGCGGGCACACCCGAACCGTCGGACTGCGGTTCGGTGGACGCGAACTACCGGGTGCTGCAGATCGGCCCCGACTCGTGCACCGACCCGCTCTACACCCTCGAGTCCGCCCCGAAGGACAAGACCGGCAAGCCGCGCTACCACCTGTGCCTGACCTTCGACTGGCGCACCGGCGTCTGCTACGACACCACCGCCATGGAGACTCCCTCCAAGGTCGACTGCGCCACGCCCG
This sequence comes from Nocardia sp. NPDC004582, assembly GCF_053602115.1. Lineage (NCBI taxonomy): Bacteria > Bacillati > Actinomycetota > Actinomycetes > Mycobacteriales > Nocardiaceae > Nocardia > Nocardia sp. NPDC004582. Next base: position 4,970 of record NZ_JBSGCY010000059.1, read on the forward strand.
GCGAGCACATCGTCCAGGCCACCGCCGTACTGCCCAACGCCGTCTCGGGCGCGTCCTGTCCCCGGGACGGCCGCGGCGCGGTCTGGGTGATCTGGCGCAAGCTCGAACTCACCGTGTGTTTCCGCGGCGGCGACAACCCGGGGACGTGACGGTCGGCGACTCCGAACGTGACGGTCAGCGCCGCTTGCCGACGGTGATGACGTCCGGGATCAGCCACGACGGCAGCGGCCGCGCGACCTTGCGCTGATCGACGATCTCGAAACCGGCGTCGGTGAGCAGCTTGCGGGTCTCGCGCGGCGACGGCGCGTGCGCGGGGAAGCGCGGGCTGCGGGTCAGCCGCTGGATCGGGCGTGACGCCGCGCCGGAGGGATGCATGGTCGCGATGGCCACCAGGCCGCCGGGCGACAGCACCCGATGGAATTCGCGCAGCGCCGCCGGGTGGTCGAAGAAGTGGAATGCGCTGGTGGTGACGACCGCGTCGAGTTCGCCGTCCGTGAAGGGGAGATGCTCGGCGGCGGAATGCCGCCACCGGACCTCGGCCGAGCGGGCGCGCGCCTGCTCCAGCATGCCCGCCGAGGCGTCCACGCCGTAGACCGCGTCGGGGCGCAGTTCGCGCTGGATCCGGGTGGTGAGAATGCCGGTGCCGCAGCCGATGTCGGCGATCCGCCGGGAGCCGGCGGCGCGCAGCTCGGCGACCATCTGGTCCTGCGGCGGGCGATAGACGAGGTGTTGCAGGGCGGCGGTGTCGTAGGCGCGGGCGACATTGCCCCAGAACCGCGTCACCACCTGGTTGAAGGCCCGGTTGCCGGTGGTCGGCGAAGTGGTCATGTGTGCTCCTGTCCGGCTCCATGGAATCAGATTCCGGACTGTCTGGGAAGGTGCGATGGAGTAGCGTCGGGCGCATGAGGATTCGTGGTGCCGTCCTGGAACAGATCGGGGCGCCGACGCCCTTCGCCGACTCGAAGCCGATCACCATCAGCGACCTGGACCTGGGCGAACCCGGCCCGGGGGAGCTGCTGGTCCGGATCGAGGCCGCGGGCCTGTGCCATTCCGACCTGTCCGTGGTGGACGGCAACCGCGTCCGCCCCGTCCCCATGCTGCTGGGCCACGAGGCCGCCGGCCGCGTCGAGGCGCTCGGCCCCGGCGACTCCGATCTGCGTGTCGGCCAGCGCGTCATCATGACCTTCCTGCCCCGCTGCGGCTCGTGTGCGGGCTGCGCCACCGACGGCCGGACTCCGTGCGAGCCCGGCAGTCTCGCCAACAACGCCGGTGAACTCCTCTCGGGCGGACGGCGTCTGCTGCGCGACGGCGCCGAGGTCCACCACCACCTGGGTGTCTCGGCGTTCGCCACCCACGCCGTCGTCGACCGCCATTCGGTGGTCCCCGTCGACGACGACGTCCCCCCGGAGGTGGCCGCGGTCCTCGGCTGCGCCGTCCTCACGGGTGGTGGAGCCCTGCTGAATTCGGCCAAGCCCGGCCCGAGGGACCGCATCATGGTGGTCGGTCTCGGCGGCGTCGGCATGGCCGCGGTGCTGGTGGCCGCCGCCCTGCGCGCCAGCACCGGCCAGGAGGTCATCGCGGTGGACACCGTCCCCGAAAAGCTCAAGACCGCCCTGGAACTCGGCGCGACCGCCGCCTACACCCCGCAGCAGATCGCGGCCGACAACATCCAGGCCGAAGCCGTCATCGAAGCCGCCGGCAATATCCGCGCCTTCGAAACCGCCATCGCCGCAACGGCTCCCGGCGGCACCACGGTCACCGTCGGCCTGCCCGCCCCCGACGCTCGTGCCTCCATCTCCCCGCTGGCCCTGGTGGCCCAGGGCCGCACCATCATCGGCAGCTACCTCGGCTCCGCCGTCCCCTCCCGCGACATCCCCGAATTCGTCCGCATGTGGCGCGCAGGCACCCTCCCCGTCGAACGCCTCGTCTCCTCCCGCATCCGCCTCGACGACATCAACCACGCCATGGACGAATTGGCCGCCGGCCACGCCCTGCGCCAGGTCATCGTCTTCGACTGATCGATCCCCGTCGAGCGGCGATGGCTCATGGGTTCGATCAATCCGACAGGGGGCACTCCGAAGCGGCCGCTACCACTGTTCGATACCCCCGACGGTCGTCGAGACTATCTCGGTGACGGAGCTGACGCCCCCGACATCCAGTGGCACCTCCCTGATGTACACGAACGTCTGGAATGTGCCCTTGTTGCCCGGGTGTCGTGTGGCATTGGGAAACCGCTTGAGTGACTTGTCCAAACGGACGTTGATCGATTCCCGGCCGGTCTTGCTCGACTTCAGGGAGGGAATGGGAAGGGAGCCCGTGACCGAGCACTCGACCTCGATGTTCGCGTGGTGTTCGCCGGTGGCGTCGACCAAGCGGACAACGATCTCGACCTGACCGGACAGACTGTTCATCCGGCATTCGTGGTCGGAAGCGGTGTAGCCGTTGATGCCGCGGTACGACAACCCCACGCGTCGGCAGAAAATGTCCTCCGAGACGAAGTCGGTACCGCTGGCGGCCTGGATGATGGCTTCCGCACTGGTCAGTTCCTTCATGAACTCCAGCACCGTCTGCGGGCGCTCCGACGGCTTGGAGGTGGCCCGCTGGTACAGGGCGATCAGAATGGTCGCCGCCCTGTCATCGACCCAGCTGCCCAGGGTTTTGGTCAGTACTTCCACATTCTTCTTCAGCTTCTCGCCGCTGGGATCTCGTCCGGTGATCACGAAGAACATCAGCTGCGCGAGGCTGTAGATGTCGACGGTCTCCGCGCGGGCCGTCTTCGTGTTCGGCTCGAAGAGCTGCTCGGGCGCGGCGTAATTGATGACGCCGCCGACCCCGATATTGGTAGTGACCGTCCGGTTCGTCTCGTGGTAGGCGAGGTCGAAATCCGTCAGATAGGGAATCAGTTCGCCGTCGTCGCCACGCTCGGCGATGATGTTCTCGGGCTTGATGTCTCGATGTTTGACATGCTTGGAATGGGCGTACTGAACGGTTTGGCAGATGTCGATCAGCAGGCGCAGGACGATCTCCGGATCGTCGCGATCGATATACGCACGACGGAGATTGTCACCGGCGATGGCGTCCATCATGAATCCGTACGGTGCCTTGACCATCTCGTACACCTGGACGATGCGTGGATGGCTCAGGGTCTGCATATTCTCGTATCCGTGCCGGAACCGGCTGACCTTGACCTCGTCGTCGAGTTCATTGCCATGGAAGACCTTCATGGCGCGGTTGACTCCGCCCGGTCCTTCGACCTCCCAGACGTGACCGTAGCCGCCGTGGCCGAGATGCCGAACGACCCGGCCGAATCGCGTCTGCTCGCCGATCGTGATGTCGCCCAGATTCTTCCGGAACTCGCGCAGCCGCACCACCAGGCTCTTCCAGTCAGGCTGACGGCGAAGATCCGGCAGCGCCTGCTCGGTGTCCTCGAACCACTTCACTATGGGTTCCAGCGTCTCGGCGCAGTTCTTGGCGCCGCGCTGCAGGCGAACCCCGCGTTCCGACAGTTCCGATAGTTGCCGGTAGTGGTACTTGTCGATCAGTTGGTGGGCCTTGGCCAACGTCTCGCCGAGCTGGCTGCTCTCGATCGGCTTGCCCGCCCGTGGTTCGAAGCCCCGGCCCAGGATCACCGTGCCCGCGATATCACCCTTGAAAACCGGAGTCTGTGTCTCCGTCGGGATCGCCTTCGAGACATAGTCGTACACCCCCAGCAGCGTCACCTGCCCTTCCCAGTCGACAGCCATGCCGAGCAGGGCGCTGGTGAGCGCATCGGTGAAGACGCCCTGTCCGTTCTGTTCCACGGCGGCCTGCTCGGGACGGCACGCGGCGAGGATGCAGCGGCTCTCGTTCACCGAAGGCACTTCGCGCTCGATATCGGCGGACCGCAGTGGCCGGCTGTCGGTCCATCCGAAGGCCGAACCGGAATGGCAGCAATCCAGAATCGAGATCACATGGTGGAAATTGGAACTCGCGGACTCCATTATCTGCGCGAGATGGCTCAGCGATACTCCCGGATCGTACGGCTGCGCGTCGTAGGTGACGAGATGGCCCGCATTTCCGATCACCTGGCCATGGCCCGCGAAATAGAACAGCAGCGTCTCGCCGGTCTCTCCGTACGCGATCTCGGACACGGTGCGAAGGATCGACGCGCGAGTGGCCTGTCCATCGAGTAGCTTGGTGCAGTCGAAGTCGTAGCCCTTGTCCGACAGGCAATCCGCGACATCGTTCGCATCATTGACGCATCCACGGAGCGGCGCGCCGCCGTACCGATCGATTCCGACGACAACTGCCCTGTTCATCAGAACCTCCTTCGGTGCCTGCGATCTGGTTCAGGCTACGCCTCCGGGAGATCGCTGGGGTGAGGAAAAGGAATTACGAGAATTACCAACCGGGCGGTCGAATTGATAAGTCCGCAAAGCGTTTTCATCTCGCGATAATCTCTTCTTTCGCGTGGGCGCGGCGATGACTGCCGCGGGAATCGCCCGCGGCAGTCATCGGATTCATCGGTCAGCCGAAGGTCGGTGTGACGATGATTTCGCTACCGCTCTGCGAGGTGCCGCCGTACCAGCAGACCGAGGACTGGCCGGACTGGTCGACGGCGTTGCCGTAGTAGACGTTCTTGCCGGCCTTGGGGGCATCGGTCTTCCACCAGCAGGCGGTGACCTGGGGGATGACCTTGTCGGCGATGGCGGTGTTGTAGTTGAACACGAAGCCCAGGGTCCAGGGGACGCCGTCACCGTCGATGGCGGTGGTCAACTGCGTGATGTAGTTGCCGGGCTGGGCGTAGGCGGTGACCGTGCCGTTGGCGGGACCGGTGAGCGTGAAGGGCTTCGCGATCTTGGTGTCCCACTGCAGGGTTGCCATGGAGGTGGACCAGACCAGGGAGAAGTCGGCGGTGGTGAGGATCTTGGTGTCGAAGGAGACGTCATCGACCGAGACCTTCACCTTGCCGGGGGTGGACTGCTGGCCGTAGGGCGGCTGGTTGCTGCTCTTGACGTTGGTGATGTTCAGGAACAGGTCGGTGCCGGTCGCCCACGTGGTGTTCTTGGACAGGGTGAGCGTGAGGCTGCCGTCGACGTCGGTGAAACTCCAACCGGGGAAGTCGATCTTCATGGCGCTGATGTCGGCGGGGGTGAAGTACGAGGGCATGGTGATCGTCATCGTCGCGCCCGAGTTGAGGTTGACGTCATTGTTGGAGGTATTGGTGAGGGTGACCTCGAGGGTGGCGGTTTCCTGAACGGCGATGGTGCCCAGGCCTGTTGCCTTGTTGACCACCGTCAAGGTCGCCCGCCGCGGCCGGTCGTAGGCGGTCTGGCTCGCGCCGAACAGCGCGATCACGCCGTTGGTGCCCTTGTCGTGGCGGATCGGCAGGCCGATGCCGAGCGGGAATTGCAGTGAGACGCCGCCGAAGTCGAGCTCCTTCATGCCCTCGGGCCGCTGCTTGATGTACATGAAGCGGACGAACAGCAGGAGGATGGACTTGGTCGGGATGTAGAGGTCGAGCAGCCAGCCCGCGATGGCGCCGGTCACCGGCTTCTGCACCCAGAAGCTCAATTCCAGGCCGGCGCTGACCGACAGTCCGCCCTTGAGCGACGCGCCCTTCCATACCCGGCCGTGGACGGTGGCCTCGTCCTTGAAATCGAACACCACATCCGCGCCCGCCAGTAGCCCGACCACCGCGCTCACGCCGGCCGAGACGCCGATTCCGAACCCCCGCAAGCCTTGCGGATGCGAACTGGCGAGCCCGAATTCGCCGTTCCGCAGAATTTCCTGCGCGATATCGACGCTCAACGCGTTGTTGGGCACCGGATTCTCGAGCGACCCTTCGAGCGCCTTCACGTACGCGGCGCCGTCGGGAGTGTCGAGGAAGTCGATGACGTCCTGTACCGCCCGATCCATCGCGGCCTGATTCTTCTTGTACTCCTTCAGACTTGCCTGCACCAGTTCGACATTGGTCGGGGCGTGGCCGGGAAACAGCTCGGTGGTGTCGCCGGGCGGAATCCCGAGTTTGTCGAGTTCGGCGGCGCGGGCCAGCGCGTCCTTGAAAGCGTCCTGGAGCAGATGAGCGGGAGCGGACATGGACTTTCCTCCTGAGAAACACTCGCGACGCAGCAAGAATCCAGCGCACCATGCGTGCACAGTCGGCTGCGTCCGGGACGGGGCGGCTCTCCCATCAGGCGGGGCGTCCTCAGTGGCGGCGCTCCGGCCCCCCAACCTCACCCGGTGATCCCGCATCGAATGCTACTACCGCGCGACTCGCGCAATATGCCGTTCAGGTTCAATTCTTCAGCGCCACTGGATATCTCAGAGCGAGGCCGCGAAATGCGATTCTCGCCCGCGGGATAGTCCATTTAATTCGACCGGTTGGCTTTGTTGCGGCGGGGTATGGCCAACCTGGTGTCTTTCATCCGGGAAATGTAGTTCTCGTCACTGAGCGCACTCATTTATGCCGGTCGAAGAACTGTTGCCTAGGACACGTACATGCAGGTCAGTCGGTTTTCTGTCAGTATCGAGACGTCGGATGAACCTGGATTCTCGCCAGGGCGCACACGGGCGAATATCTGGAGGAGCTCGGCGTGACAATCGATAAATCGATAGACAATGACAATGGCGCGGACGATGTCGAACGCAATGGCGCACCGGCTGTTCCGGCGCTCGGCACGGTATTGCGCTCGGTGCGCGATTCCCGCAAGATCTCGCGCGAACGCCTCGCCTACAACGCGGGCGTGAGCACCAGCTACATCACGCATTTGGAGAAGGGTGCGCGTGACCGTCCCGCCCGGGAGGTCCTCGACGCGATCATCCGATATCTCGATCGCGTCGACCCCCTCTCGGTCGAGGACCTGCGGCAGCTGCGCGAGCTGGCCGGTCTCACCGCCACCGGCTGTCCGCCGCTCGACGAGCTGCGGGCCGCCGTCACTCCCGAACTGCGCACAGTGCTGGATCAGCCCCTGCCCGCCGCGATCACCGCGGTCGGCGGTCACGTGCTGGCCTGCAACCCCGGCTGGGAGCGCGCGTTCCCCGGAATGACGCGGGGCGCCAATCAATTCCACTGGTTGTTCGGCAGTGACGCGGCCCGCCGGGCGATGGTCGACTGGGAGGCCGACGCGACCACGTCGGTGCGCGCCTTCCGGATGGCGGTGGGCGGCTTCGGTGGCGCGGAGACCTTCACCGAACTGCTCGACCAACTGAGCCGCTACCCCGACTTCCGCCGCATGTGGGACGACGGCGAGGTGGCCGGTTTCCCGCCCATGTGGCGGATCCGGCTGCGCGATCTCGTCGACGGCACGGTGCGAACGGTGCTCGTGCAGACCGGCGTGGTGCACACCGGCGCGCATCCCGGCTGGCTGGTGTCGCAATTCCTGATACCGGTGCCGTCCTGAACTAGAACGTGTTCTAATTCGTGCCATGAGCGGATTCGTGGACGGCCAGGTCGACCCGGCATTCCGGGCGGTACGGGAGGTGTTCGAAGCGAGCTTCGCGGACGGGCAGAACGCGGGCGCGGCCGTGGCCGTGTTCGTCGACGGCCGCCCGGTCGCCGACCTGTGGGGCGGCCTCGCCGACACCCGGGCGAACCGGCCCTGGCTGCGCGACACCCCGGTGGTCACCTACTCGTGCACGAAGGCCGTCACCGCCACCGCGGCACTGCTGGTCGCGCACGAGCGGGGGGTGGACCGGGACGACCCGGTCACCGACTGGTGGCCGGAATACGGTGCCGGAGGCAAGGATTCGACGAGCCTGGCCGATCTGCTGACGCATCGGGCCGGGCTGCCGGTGTTCGAGCGCCCGGTCTCCGCCGCCGACGCCGCGGACCAGCGGGCGATGGCGGCCCGGCTGGCCGCGCAGCATCCGGTGTGGGAACCGGGCACCGACCACGGCTACCACGCCATGACCTTCGGCTGGCTGCTCGGCGAATTCGTCCGCCGCCACACGGGATTCACGGTCGGCGAATACGTGCACCGGAACTTCGGCGACCAGTTGTGGCTCGGCGCACCGCCCGAGATCGCGGAACAGGCCGCCCGGGTGGGCGCTCCGCCCGCCGCCGAACAGGCGTGGACCGACCCCGCGCCGATCAGCGCCGCGACCGTGGCCGAGATGGCGCGCGCCTATCGGGATCCCGAATCGCTCGCCCTGCGCGCCTCCACCAATCCGCTCGGTTCCTACAACAACCCGGAGGTGCTGGCCGGCGGCTGGCCCTCGACCGGACTGGTCACCACCGCCCGCGCCCTGGCCCGCTTCTACGCCGACCTGGTTGCGGGCGACCTGCTGCCCGAGGAGGTACTCGCCGACGCCGTCCGCGAGCGCGTGCGCGGCCGTGACGCCGTGCTGACCCTGGAGAGCGCCTTCGGCCTGGGCTACATGCTGCCCTCGGAGAACATGATCCTGCCCGAGGCCGCCCGCCCCACGGCCTTCGGTCACCCCGGCGCGGGCGGCGCGATCGGACTGGGCGACACCGCGAATCGGCTCGCGATCGCCTTCACCCCGAACCTGCGCCGCGACTGGCTCTCCGGCGACCGCCGCGCTTACCACCTGATCGACGCGGTCTACAGCGCCTTGTGAGCGCCGTGGACCGCGTCGAATCCCGGTGCGTTACTTGACCGTCAGCGTGACCGTCTTGGTTTCGGTCTTGGCGGGCAGCTTGGTGGTGTCGACCGCCAGGATCTCCCCGGTGTCCTGGACGCCGTTGGGCAGGATCTTGGCCTTCAGCCCGAACGGCGGCTGGTCGCCGGTGACGGCCTCGATGCCGAAGTCGCTGTCATTGGAGATGTAGAGGGTCTTGCCGTGGTCGGTGGTGGCCACGCCCTCGATCTTGTCGTGGCCGAAGAACTTGCCGTCGGCGTTGAGTCCGTCGAGCAGCCCGCCCAGATCGAGGTTGCCGGTCTTGGCGACCGGGGTGATGCCCGCCTTCTTCAGCGCGGCGATGCCGTCGGCGGTGGTCACGGCGCCGACGTAGACCTCGAGCGGCTTGCCGTCGATCAGCAGGCCCTTCTCCGGGTCGTACTGCGCGCCGGGGACTTTGGCGTCCGGGCCGATATCGGTGGCGCCGGAGATGTCGACGGTCCACAGCTTCTTGTTGGCCTTGGGGGCCTTGTTGCCGTCCCGCTCGTCCACCAGGAAGGTGGTGTTGGACAGCGCGGTGATCTCCGAGACCGCCAGCTTCTCCTTGGGCGACTCGAGCGGCAGCGCGAACTCCTTGACCGCCTTGGTCTTCAGGTCCACGGTGACGATGCGGGTCACCGGGGTCTCGCGGGCGTTGGTGACGCCCGGCGAGTTGAGCGCGCTCTGGATGACACCGACCAGGGTGCTGCCGTCGGGGGTGACGGTCAGGCCCTCCATGCCCTGGTTCGGGGTGCGGAAGGCGAGCTCCTTGGGCAGGCCGCGGCCCGGCGCGAGCCGCTCCAGCTCCGCGCCCTTGGCGTCGAAATGCACCATGAACGGGCCGTATTCGTCGGAGACCCAGAAGGTGCCGTCGGCGAGCGCGACCAGGCCCTCGCTGTCGATGCCGTGATCGGTGGGCGCCAGCACCTTGCCGGTCAGGTCCTTCATGGTCTCGCCGGTGGTGGCCGAGGTGTCGACCAGGCCGTTGAAGGGCTGTCCGGCCGGATTCTTCAGCAGGATGGTGGATTCCACCACGGCCTTGGTGCCGGCCAGCTTGAATTTGGCGATCTGCGGGGTGAAGTCCGGGACCGGCGCGATCTTCTCGTTCTTGCCCTTGCCGTCCACGTTGGGGCCGCGGTCGGTGAGCCCGTAGAACTCGTCGGTGGAGCCCGGGACCGGGGTGAAGGCGGAACCGTAGGCGCTGGCCTGCACCGGAACTCCGCCGAATTCCCCGATCGGCGGAATGTCGGTGGTGTACAGGCGTACCGCGTCGGTGGTGGTGACGGTGATCGAGTCCGAACCGGTGTACCCGGCCGCGGGGGTGTACACCAGCGCGCCGTCCAGACGCCGGCTCACGGTGCCGTGCTGCGGGTCGGCGACCGCGACGGCCGCGTGGCCCCCGGTCTTGTCCAGCAGCTGGTCCAGCGAGATCACCAGCGGCTGCCCGGCCGTGGCGGTGAAGTCGGCGGAGTCGGATCCGGAGGAGCAGGCGGCGGTGACGGCGGCTGCGCCGACGACGGCGGCGACGGCAACCCGGCGGGTAACGGGACGAATTCTCACCAGAGATGCCTACCGGTCCGATCCGACGCCGGGTTGTCCTTTACCTGAACACCTTCCGCCGAGCTCGTGAACCGGCCGCGCGTCAGGATCGGGTCTGCCCGGGCTCCCAGCCGGGCGGGGCGAAGATGTAGCCGAGCTTGTCGCGCCAGTTCGAGGCGGCGCGCACATCGCGCAGGATATTGGCGAATTCACCGTATTGCAGGGTCAGTAGGTTGTAGGTGCCGACCGGCTTGGTGAGACCGTAGGTGGGACGCTGGATCTCGGGTTCGAAGGTGCCGAACAGGCGGTCCCAGATGATGAGCATCCCGGCGTAGTTCTTGTCCAGGTACTGCGCGTCGCTGCCGTGGTGCACGCGATGGTGCGACGGGGTGTTGAAGAGGAATTCCACCGGGCCCCAGAGCTTTCCGACGGACTCGGTGTGGGTGAAGAACTGGTAGATCAGGTTGATCGTGAAGGCGATGTAGATCGTCCAGGGGGTGAAGCCCAGCAGCGGCAGTGGCGCCCAGAAGATGGCGTCGGCCCACGGATTCCATTTCTGCCGCAGGGCCGTGCCGAAGTTGAAGTACTCGCTGGAGTGGTGCGCCTGATGCGCCGCCCAGCCGATCCGCACCCGGTGCACGAAGCGGTGGTTCCAGTAGAACGCGAAGTCGAGGGCGAGCAGCAGTAGCGCCCAGCTCCACCACACATCGGTGGGAAGGTGCCAGGGCGCGAGGTAGGTCCACAGGAAGACGAACAGCACCAGCGTCGCCGCCTTGAAGACCGCGCTCGACACCAGCGACCCGATCCCCATGCTCAGGCTGGTCCGGGTGTCGCGGGCCAGGTAGCCGGTGGCGTCGTGATCGTCGCGCAGGGCCAGCATCTCGGCCCCGATGGAGAGCAGAAAGACGGGGACCGCGTACAGCAGCGGGGTGTTGATCTCATGCCAGACCTGCGAAAACATCGAACCTCCTGGAATTGCCCATTTGGTAAGTTACCAATTGGTCAATTCAGAGACAAGAGGCCGATTCGGACATTCGGGCTTACCTGGTTCAGGTGAGGGCGGCGAACAGCCGGCGGCTGCGGGCGACCATGGCCTCGGCCGACTCCTCCGGATGGCTCAGCCACCAGTCCACGAGCGCGGCGACCACGCCCGTCCAGACCGCGCGCAGTGCCGACAGGTCCTGCGGATCGGTCAGGCCGTGCTGCGACACGAACGCCGACACGCCCCGATCGGCCTGCGCCGAGATCCGGGCGCGCGCGGCCAGCGCCGCCTCGGCCGCGGGCCCCTCGTCGGGATGCGACTGGTCCTGCACGACCCGCCAGTCGTGCGGGCGCGGTTCCAGAACGGTGAACATCGCGGCGAGCGTGCGTTCGGCCATATCGAGCGAGGCCGGACCCGCGAAGGCCGCGTCGATGGCGTCCCCGAGCGCCGCCGAGGCGCGCCGCACGCAGGCCACGTACAGCCCGTCCTTGGAGCCGAAATAGCCGTACACCAAGGGTTTCGACACCCCGGCCGCCGCCGCCACCGTCGCGGGGGACAGGCCCGCGTAGCCGACCCGGGCGATCTCCGCGGCGGCCACGTCGAGAATCTGCGCCTCGCGTTCGGCGCGCGGCACGCCCTTGGTTCCAGCTGTGGATCGCACCCTCGAAAGTTACCACTCGGTCAATTCGCCCCGCCCGTGGTCACCGGCCTGTGGTCGGCGGTGTTTCGCCGACCCGATAGGCTCGACGGGTTCCAGATCGGTCATAGCGAAGGAGACCAGGTGGCCACGAACCGGATCCGGGTGGGTGTGCTCGGGGCGCGCGGCAAGGTCGGGCAGTCCATCTGCGCGGGCGTCGAGGCGGCCGCTGATCTGGAGCTGGTGGCGCAGGTCGACAAGGACGACTCGCTGGAGGCGTTCACCGCCGCCGGCGCCGAGGTCGTGGTCGACTTCACCCACCCCGACGTGGTGATGCCGAATCTGAAGTGGCTGGTGGAGAACGGCATTCACGCCGTCGTCGGCACCACCGGCTTCGACGCCGAGCGGCTCGAGCAAGTAAAGAGCTGGCTTGCCGCCGAGCCCGAGGTCGGCGTGCTGATCGCGCCCAACTTCGCCATCGGCGCGGTGCTGAGCATGCGGTTCGCCGAACAGGCCGCCCGCTTCTTCGACTCGGTCGAGGTCATCGAGCTGCACCACCCGAACAAGGCCGACGCGCCCTCGGGCACCGCCTTCCGGACCGCCGCGCTCATCGCCGCCGCCCGGGAGAAGGCCGGGGTCGGCCGCAGCCCCGACGCCACCAGCCAGGAGCTGGAGGGCGCGCGCGGCGCGGACGTGGACGGCGTGCGGGTGCACTCGGTGCGGCTGGCCGGACTGGTCGCCCACCAGGAGGTGCTCTTCGGCACCCAGGGCGAGACGCTCACCATCCGCCACGACTCGCTCGACCGCACCTCCTTCGTGCCGGGCGTGCTGCTGGGCGTGCGCAAGACCCCGCTGCGCCCCGGCCTGACCGTGGGCATCGACCCGCTGCTCGACCTGTGAGCGCGGCGGAGGCGAACAACGGCCGCGAGGTCTTCAAGCGGGTCGGCTTCATCGCGGCCCTGGTGCTGATCCTCGGGTTCTACTTCGTGCTGCTGGGCCGGATCGCGTTCAGCCTCATCGGTTCCGGCAAGCCCGCCGCCATCGGCCTGGGCGTGGGCGTGCTCATCCTGCCGCTGCTGGGGGTGTGGATCGTGGGCACCAGCGTCCGCGCCGCCTTCGCCCACCAGCATCTGGCCCGGCGCATGCACGAGGAGGGTGGTGAGCTGGATGTCTCCGAGCTGCCGCGCCGCCCGTCCGGCCGCATCGAGAAGGCCGCCGCCGACCAGCTTTTCGAGCAGGTGAAGGCCGAATTCGAGGCGGACCCGCAGAACTGGCGCACCAGCTACCGCGCGGCGCGCGCCTACGACTATGCCGGGGACCGCACCCGGGCGCGCGAAATGATGAAGCGCGCAGTCGATTTGGAGCGCGCCGAGCGCACCGGCTCCCGGTAGCCGGCATTTCGCAGGAAACCTGCCGGTAGGTTGCGAGCGGGGTAAAGTCCGCCGGGTGAGGTTCACGGTGGGTTACGCGCTGGCCATCGCCTGCGCGACGATGGGGTCGCCTGCGGCGGTATCGGCGGTGGCGCGCGCGGACACCGCGCCGTCCTGCATCGAGTCGGAGAACGACTACAAACTCGAATGGCAGCTCAGCTGGTCGGTCTACGAGGCCGAGCAGCAGAATCCGGCCGACGGGCGAGCGGTCCGCGAGGTGGATCTGCCGATCACCATCGACGCCCCGCTGGACAGGGTGTGGTCGGTCTACACCGACTTCCGCAGCGGCCTGGGCCGCCACTCCTTCCTCAAGGACATCATCGTCCACCGCACCTGCGACGAGGACGGCGTGCGCGTCACCGATTTCACCGCGCTGGAAGACATTCCGATGGGGCCGATCACCTTCCCCGGCCACACCCAGGCCGAGCAGCGGCTGTACCCGGACCAGAACTACTACACCTCCGACACCTGGGACATTCCCAATGTCACCACCCACCAGGTGGTCACCTTCACCGACAACGGCGACGGCACCACCACGGTCAACGAGCACCTGACCTTCGTCGCCGATCAGCCGCTCATCGATTTCACCACCGACAACGGCGTGGCCGCGCACCTCGCCTCCCAGGAAGCGGTGAAGGCCGACATCGAGAACGGCACGCTCTGAGCGGTTTCCGCGTGACGAACCGACAGCGGCCCGGAACCTGGTGGTTCCGGGCCGCTTTCGTGTCTCGCGCTCAGGAGGCGGGGTGAACCGTCTTCCAGTGCTCGGCGATATCGATGCGGCGGGCCAGCCACACCTTGTCGTGCGACTGGACGTAGTCCAGGAAGCGGCCCAGCGCCGCGGCGCGCGCGGGCTTGCCCACGATGCGGCAGTGCAGGCCGATCGAGAGCATCTTCGGTGCGCCTGCCGCGCCTTCGGCGTAGAGCACGTCGAAGGCGTCCTTGAGGTAGGAGAAGAACTCCTCGCCGTTGGCGAAACCGGCGGGGGAGGAGAACCGCATGTCATTGGTTTCCAGCGTGTACGGCAGCACCAGGTGGTCCTGGTCGCCGACCTTCACCCAGTAGGGAAGGTCGTCGGCGTAGGAATCGGAGTCGTAGACGAATCCGCCGTGCTCCACGACAAGGTCGCGGGTATTGGGCGAATCCTTACCGGTGTACCAGCCCTTCGGCGCCTCACCGAACAGCTTGGTGATGATGCGCACGGCTTCCTCCATGTGCGCGCGCTCGATCTCCTTGTCCACCTCCTGGTAGATGAACCAGCGCAGCCCATGCGAGCAGATGTCGTAGCCCAGGCGCTTGAACGCCGCCACGGCCTCCGGATTACGTTCGAGCGCCCGCGCCACACCGAAGACGGTGAGCGGGACATCGCGCTGCTCGAACATGCGCAGGATCCGCCAGAGCCCGGCCCGGGAGCCGTACTCGTACATGGTCTCCACGCTCATGTGGCGGTTCGAGAAGGCCACGGCCGGAACGATGTCCGGAGTCAGGAACGTCTCGGAGGCCGGATCGCCGTCGAGCGGGGAATTCTCGCCGCCCTCCTCGTAGTTGAGGACGAAGTTGACGGCGATGTTCGCATCCCCCGGCCACTGCGGATGCGGCGGGTTGGGGCCGTAGCCGACCATGTCCCGCGGGTAGTTCTGGTCGAAATCGCTCATGCGCGTTCATTGTCCAGCTCGGCGCGCATCCGTGCGCGCGCTTCGTCGGTGAGCGTGCCGTAGAGGCGCAGCCGGGCCAGGCCGCCGTCGGGGTAGGCGTCGAGGCGGACCCGCACGACGGCGTCGGCGGCGTCGATCAGGAAGCGGTGGCGGGTGTCGGGCTGCAGGCGGGTGCGCGGCAGCAGTTCGACCTCGGTGCCGTCGGCGCGGATGCCGGTGAGCGAACCCGCGCCCGGGCTGTTGAACAGGAAGTAGGAGGTGTCGATCTCGGCGGCGGTGATGACGCCCTCCGCGGCCAGCTGCACGAGCACCCAGTCGTTGGTGTTCTTGTCGCGGCGGCGCGCGGTCTCCCAGCCGTCGCCCATGCTGCGGGCGCGGCCCGGCATGAGCACGTTCTGCGGGTGCGAGAAGAAGCGGTTGGAGCAGTCGGCGATCAGGCCGCCGTTCTCGATCGCGGCCAGATCGAACGGGCCCGCCTCCAGCCAGGCCGGATCCGGCTTGGCGACACCGTGCACGCGCAGCCGGGCGACGCCGCCGTCGGGGAACATGCGCAGCCGCACATGGGTCCAGCGCTTGCCCGAGTCCACCGCGAACGGGTTCTCCGAGTCGCCGGCGACCTTGGCGCGGTCCACCAGGGTGGTCCAGCCGTCGGCGGCGGACAGCTCGTCGGCGGACGGATTGCCTTCCACCGCGAGGGCGTCCACCGACACCTCGGGCGGGTAGTTGCCCTTGAACCAGGCGGTGTCGACCACGACGCCCTTGATCACGCCGGGCACGCCCAGACGGATGATGGCGGTGTGGCAGTCGTCGATGTGCGGGTGGCCGCCGTCGTCGCCGCGCTGGCGCAGCGTCTCCCAGCCGTCGTACACCTGGCCCTTGTGGCCGAAGGTGGCGGGGGAGTAGGTGGCCGCCTCGGGGCGGATCAGGTTCTCCTTCTCGGCGAAGGACTCGTCGTCGGCCCACACCACCGCGCCACCCAGGGTGCGCACGGCCAGGTCGGGAAGCAGCGTGAAATCAGCGTCGCTCATAGCGCCGGGATCTTCCTTTCTCGCAATTGATGCAATACCTCGACAGAGGCTTTGGGGGCGATCGCGATCACGTCGGCGGGATCGAAAGCGCCGCACTCCAGGCCGCGCAGCACCACGGTCGCCAGCGCTTGCGCGGTGGCCGGTTCGTCCATCACCGCGCCGCCCTGGCGGTCCAGGTAGCGGCCGATGCGCGGGGCGGCGATGCCCAGGCCCTCGCGGAAGAACGCGAAGGTGGCCAGCCAGCGGGTGACCAGGTGGCCCGCGCCCATATCCCAGCCCTGGTAGTAGCCCCGCTCGAGCGAGCGGGTGACCAGGCGGAAGTGCCGCGAAACAGCCGCGCGCACTTCGGTATCGGTGCCGATCGGCAGCACCTGGGTGGAGCCGTCGCACACCCACACCCCGGTGGTGGCCGCGGCGGCCTGCATGACCGCCTTGGCGTGGTCGGCGACCGGGTGCTCCAGCGACTGGAACTTCGGCGCGATCCCGCAGGCGGCGCTGTAATCGTAAGTGCCGTAGTGCAATCCGGTGCAGCGTCCGGCCGAACGCTGGATCAGCTGGGCGACCGGGGAGGTGCCGTCAGCGGCGATGATGGCCTGCGGGCTCTCGATCTGCAGCTCGAACCGCAGCGACCCGGCGGTCAGGCCGTGCGCGGCTTCGATGGCCTCGCACAGGTCCACGGTGATGTCGGCCTGCTCGATGTGGCGGATCTTCGGGACGGTGAACACGAATCCCTCGGGCACCCCGCCCGCGCCTTCGAGGACCTTCTCCAGGGTGCGCACGGCGCGCGCCCATTCCAGCGAGGTCAGGCCCTTCATGCGGATACCGCGCGAGGACACCTCGGGAGCGAGGGCTTTGAGCACCGCGCCCGCGTGCAGGGCGTCGCGGTCCTCGACCTCGTCGCCGCGGGTGCCGTAGCCGTCCTCGAAGTCGAAGCGAAGATCCTGGATGGGCCGCTCGCGCAGAACGGTCAGGACGCGGTCGGTGACATCGGCGCCGGCCAGCTCGACCAGCAGGTCGCGCTGGGCCTCGGCGAGTTCCAGTGCGGCCGTGCCCCACTGGCTCGGCAGGTCGAGCGAGGCGTCCGCGCCGGAGGCGTACGCGGTGTGCACCGGCTGTCCGGGCCGATCACCCGGATAGCGCCGCAGCAGCTCCGAATCCACGTCCCGCAAACGGGATTCGATCCCGTTCAATGTCTCCGGTGGCACCCTCACGCACGGGCCTCCTTCTCCTCGATGCCGAAATCGGCGAGCAATCCCACATACCGCTTCGGCAGTGGGGCCGCGAATTCCCCGCGGCCGGACTTACGCAGCTTCATGGTGACCAGCGACTGCACGGTCAGGGTGGCGGCGGCGACGCCGTCCACCACGGGCACGCCGACCTCGTCGGTCAGGTACTCGCACAGATCCGCCATGCCCGCGCAGCCGAGCACCACCGCGTCGGAGTCGTCGGCGGTCACGGCGTCGCGGCAGGCGTCGGCGATGACCTTGCGGGCCTTGGGGTCCTCGAGTTCGAGCACCGGGATCTCACAGGCGTGCACGTTCGCGCAGAACCGTTCCATCCCATAGCGTTCGGCCAGATCCCAGGCCCGGCCCGCGGTGCGGCCCAGGGTGGTGACCACGCTGAACTTGCGCCCGAGATGGCTGGCGTACTGCATGGCCGCCTCGGCGATGCCGATCACCGGGCCGCGCGCGAGCTCGCGGGCGGCGTCCAG
Organism: Nocardia sp. NPDC004582; assembly: GCF_053602115.1. Classification (NCBI taxonomy): domain Bacteria; kingdom Bacillati; phylum Actinomycetota; class Actinomycetes; order Mycobacteriales; family Nocardiaceae; genus Nocardia; species Nocardia sp. NPDC004582. Next base: position 22,550 of record NZ_JBSGCY010000059.1, read on the forward strand.
GCCCGGATCGCCGAAGCAGGCGATGATGTAGCCGTCCACGCCCTCGGCCTCGCCGCGCGCGATCTCGGCCAGCAGGCCGGGCACGGCCAGCGCCTCGTCGTAGTGGCTCTCGATGGAGGCCGGGCCCATGGTCGGGTTCACGCCCTCGACGAGGGTGCCGGGGGCGGCCACCAGCTTGGCGCTGGCCTCGATCAGGCTGGTCATGGCCGCGGTGGTGTTGGGATTGATGACTCGAATGCGCATGGATCTCACCGGTTCTCGAAGGACGGGACGTGGCGGGAGGCGTCGATCTTCAGGGGTCCGCGCAACGCCAGCACGCGGTAGGCGACCAGGGCCAGGGCACAGCCGATGAACCAGCTGTACTGGGCGGCGGTGTACATGCCGGTCACGCTGTCCGCGGTCAGCACCGGGATCACCGCGGCGATCGCGCCGATCGCGGTGGCGGCGATGGCGGCCGGGTTGTAGCCCTTGCGGTACCAGTAGGTGCCCTGCTCGGACATGGTGAACAGCTCGTCGACGAACACCCGCTGGCGGCGGACCAGGTAGTAGTCGGCGATGAGCACGCCGAACAACGGGCCGATGAACGCGCCCAGCACTTCCAGGGTGTAGTGGATGACGTCGGGGTTGTTGTACAGGTTCCAGGGGGTGATCAGCACCGACCCGACCGCGGCGATCATGCCGCCGGTGCGCCAGCTGATCTTCTGCGGGTTCACGTTCGAGAAGTCGAAGGCCGGGGAGATGAAGTTGGCGACGATATTGATGCCGATGGTCGCGACGGTGAAGGTCAGCGCGCCCAGCACGATCGCGAAGGTGTTGTCGATGCGCGCCACCGTGGCGACCGGATCGGTGATGAGCTCGCCGTAGACCGGAATCGTCAGCGAGGCGGTCACCACGACCAGCAGCGAGAACACCAGGAAGTTCAGCGGCAGCCCCAGGAAGTTGCCCTTCTTCACCGCCGCGAAACTGCGCCCGTAGCGGGAGAAGTCACCGAAGTTCAGCATCGGGCCCGAGAAGTACGACACCACCAGCGCGATCGCGCCCAGCATGACCGGCACCGCCGACCAGCCGGTGTGGGTGGCGGCCTTGCCCATGTTCAGATCGATGCCGTGCCAGCCCGCCTTGTAGATCAGGTAGCCGCACAGCACGAACATCACCACGTAGACCGCGGGACCGCAGAAGTCGATGAACTTGCGGATGGACTCCATGCCGCGCCAGAACACCGCGGCCTGCAGCACCCACAGGATCAGGTAGGAGGCCCAGCCCAGCGTGGACAGGCCCAGGAAGCCGTGATCGGCCTCGACCGCGTAGGGGGCCAGGCTCGGGAACAGCTTGATCAGCACCACGTCCAGGGCCGCCGAGGCCAGGAAGGTCTGGATGCCGTACCAGGCCACCGCGATCAGGCCGCGGATGATGGCCGGGACGTTCGCGCCGAGCACGCCGAAGGCGCTGCGACAGATGACCGGATACGGCACGCCGGTGGCCTGGCTGGGCTTGGCGACGAGATTGCACAGGGCGTAGACGATGGTGATGCCGACGATCAGCGCGACGAGCACCTGCCAGCTGTGCAGCCCGAGCGCGAACAGCGAGCCCGCGGTGACATACCCGCCGACGCTGTGCACGTCCGACATCCAGAACGCGAAAATGTTGTACGTGCCCCAGGTCTGCTGCTTCAGCGGCGCGAGGTCGTCGTTGACCAGGCGCGGGTCGTACTCCGGCGCTGGAGAGGCCGGGGCGAGCGAACTCCCGGCCGCCGGCGCAACGGTATCGGGCATTTCGCACATCCCATCGTGTCGTGGTGTCCCGTTGATTGGGACGAGTGTGCGAAGGCTATCCAACAGGCATTGCCCGATTATTGCCTGAACGATATATGTTCCGTAACCCCTGGTTCAGGGCCTATATATCTTCTTCACCAGCTGGTTCGGCGAAAAGTCCGGTGTCCTTCGGGAGATGCGCGAGCACACCGTTCAATCGTGCATGATGCCCCTCGGTCGCCGCTAGCAACGCTTCAGCATCTCTTGCCAGGAAGGCCTGCAACTGCTTGGAGTGATCGGCGTGCAGCACCACGCGGTCCATCGTCGTCACGTGCACCATGGGCTGCACGGGCTCGGTGATGTTCCAGGCGTATTCGAGCATGTGGACCACCCGCGGCATGCCCGACGGACGCACCAGGGCCAGATGGAAATTCCGGGTCTCGCGGTGATAGGCCACCGCGTTCTCGGTGAGCACCGCCTGCTCGAGGCGCGCGTGGATCTCCCGGGCCAGCTGATGGTCGGCCTCGGTCGCGTTGTGCACCGCCGCGGCCAGCGCCGCCGACTCCAGCCGCTCGCGCACCACGTACAGCTCGCGCAGCTCGTCGGCGGTCAGCAGGGTCACCTGGTAGCCGAAATTGGGCCGATGCTCGACCAGGCCCTCGCCGATCAGCGTCTGCAGCGACTCGCGCACCGGGATCGCGCTCACCTCGAACGAACGAGCCAGCTCACCCAGTGGCAGGCCGGTGCCCGGGGGGAGGTTGCCCTCCAGGATCAGGCGGCGCAGCTCGCCGAGAATCTCCTGCTGGGAGTAGCCGCGACGGACGTCCAGCGGCGGCTCGAGCTGGGGCAGGCGGGGTAGGCGGGGGCGAGAGGGCACGCCCCAACCCTAGACCGTCGCCGCAAGGGGTCCGGTGTGGGTCAGATCTCGTCGGCGTCGTAGCCCAGCGCCTTGAGGGAAAGCCGGTGCAGCGTTTCCCGTTCCGCCGGGGACAGGCGGGCGAGCAGCACATCGGTCGCGGCGGCGATTCGCGCGTCGGTCTCGGCGCGGACCCGATTCCCGGCGGCGGTGATAGCCAAACGGTATTTCCGGCGATCCTCGGGATCGCGATTGCGGGTGACCAGTCCGGCCTTCTCCAGGCTGTCGATCAGCCGCACCACCTCGCTGCGGTCGATCTCGAGCACATTGGCCATCTCCTGCTGGGACAGGTCGGCGCGCTCGGCGAGGTAGGTGAGCACCCAGTGCTCCCGCAGCGGCGTCCCGAGTTCGGCGTGCATCGCCTTGTGCAGCTTGCCCAGGGCGTAGGTCGGGTGCCGCAGCAGTCCGGCGGGGTGGATGTAGCCCGGGGCGGCGGAGGGTTCGTCGGTCACCCGCTGATTCTATCTATTGTTGAGTAGCTCAATCATTGTTACTCTCTGCAATTGAGTTGCTCATCAACAATCGAAGGAGGGGTCCGATGGCGCAAACGCGTTCGGACACCGGGACATCCATCGCCGCCGACCCCGGCGCCACCCCCGCCGACCCCGGCACGATCCCCGCGCATGTCTGGCGCACCGCCGCCGTCGTGGTGTTCGGCGCGGTCATGGGCATGCTCGACACCTCGCTGGTCAATATCGGCCTGCGCACCATCGGCGCGGACCTCGGCGCGTCGCTGGCCACGATCCAATGGGTCGCCAGCGGATACCTACTGGCCCTGGGGGTTTCGCTGACCGTGTGCGGCTGGCTCGGGCGCCGGATCGGCTTGACCCGGTTGTGGCTGGGAGCGCTGATCGCCTTCACCGTCGCCTCGACGGCGTGCGCCCTGGCGCCGAACGCCGGTTGGCTGATCGGCTTGCGCATCCTGCAGGGGCTGGCCGCGGGGCTGATGATCCCCGCGGGACAGGCCATCCTCGGCCAGGCCGCCGGCCCGCAGCGCATGGGGCGGGTCATGGGCGTGGTCGGCATCGCGGTCGTGGGCGCGCCCGCCATCGGGCCGACCATCGGCGGACTCATGCTGGCGCACTGGAGCTGGGAGTGGCTGTTCCTGATCAATATTCCGTTCGGGCTGGCCGGCGTGGCGCTCGGGCTGCGCTATCTGCCGCGCAGCGGTGGAACGGCCGGGCAGCCGCTCGATGTCGTCGGGTTGGTGCTCGCCGGCGGCGGCGTGTCCGCGGTGGTCTACGGGCTCTCGGAGGTCGGCGTGGCCGGGTCGGTGACCGCGCTGCCGGTGTGGCTACCCGTGCTGCTGGGTGTGGCGGGTCTGGCCGGGTTCCTGGTCCGTGCCCGGCGGAACACCCAGCCGCTGCTGGATATCGGACTGTTCGGCAACCGGGTCTTCACCGCCGCGACGACCGCGGGCTTCTTCGCCGGTGGCGCGATGTTCGGCGTGATGGTGTTGCTGCCCTTGTACTTCCAGGAACTGCACGGCACCGGGCTCGTCCGCACCGGCGTCGATCTGCTCGGCTTCGGACTGGGCGGGGTCGTCATGCTGCCCCTGGGTGGACGGCTCACCGACCGCTTCGGCGGCGGCCGCGTCGCGGTGCTCGGCAATCTCGCCGTGGCCGCCGCGGTCCTGCCGCTGGCCTTCCTGCCGGTCGACGCCAACGGCATCCTGATCCAATTCCTGCTGTTCGCAGCGGGTTTGGCTACCGCGGTGGGCGCGATGCCGCTGGTGTCGGCGGCCTACGCGGCGGTCCGGCGCGACCAGCTGCCCGATGCCACGGTGCTGGTGAACATCCTGCAGCGCGTCGGCGGCGCGGTCGCCGTCGCCCTGGTGGCGGTGATCCTCTCCCGCGCGTCGGCCTCCGGGTGGGCGCTGGTGTCCGGCTACCACCTCGCCTTCGCGGGCCTGGCGGCGCTGTCGGTGGTGGCGGCGGCCGCGTCCACGGTCCTGCGCAGCCGGCAGCGGCAGGTGTGACCAGGTGAAAGAAACTGCCGCCCGGCGGGTTTCCGTCGGGCGGCGGTGCCGTGCCGCGGTCACACGCGATGCCGATCCCTCGGGCCGGGTTCAGGAAGCCGCCCAGGCCAGCAGTTTGTCGACCGGCCAGGTGTTGATGATCCGGTCGGCCGGAATGCCATTGTCCAGGGCCCTTTGCGCGCCGTAACCGAGGAAGTCGAGCTGACCGGGCGCGTGGGCGTCGGTGTCGATGGAGAAGTGGCAGCCCAGTTCGAGGGCCTGCCGCAGCAGCCGCGTCGGCGGGTCACGGCGTTCGGGGCGGGAGTTGATCTCGACCGCGACCCCGTGGTCACGGCAGGCCGAGAAGACCTGCGCGGCATCGAAACTCGACTCGGGCCGGGTGCCGCGATTGCCCTCGACCAGGCGGCCGGTGCAGTGGCCGAGCACGGTGGCGCGGCCGCCGGACGCCGCGCGCACCATGCGGCGGGTCATGGCGGCGGCGTCCATCTTCAGCTTGGAATGCACGCTGGCGACCACGATGTCGAGGCGATCCAGGAGTTCGGGCTCCTGATCGAGGCCGCCGTCGTCGAGGATGTCGACCTCGATGCCGGTCAGGATGGCCATGGGGGAGAAGCGGTCCCGCAGTTCGTCGATGACGTCGAGCTGCTGCCGCAACCGGTCCGGGGAGAGGCCGTTGGCGACCGTCAGGCGCGGGGAATGATCGGTCAGCGCGCAGTATTCGTGGCCCAGGGCCCGCGCGGTGGCCATCATCTCCACGATCGACGCCGACCCGTCGGACCAGTTCGAATGCACGTGCAGGTCGCCCTTGAGCGCGGCCCGCAGCTCCCCGCCGCCGAGATCCTTGGCCGCGGTGCGCAATTGGACCAGGGTGTCCGGCTCGCGGCCGGCCCACGCCTGCGCGATCACCGCCGCCGTCTTCGGCCCGACCCCGGCCAGGGACTGCCAATCGCCGGTGCGGCCCAGCCGCTCCCGTTCCGCGTCGTCGAGTGCCTCGACGGTGTCGGCGGCATTGCGATAGGCCATCACCCGCCGCGAATCCTCGCGGGCCCGGTCCTTGAAGAACGCGATCATGCGGAGCGCGACGACAGGATCCATGGTTACCAGTGTGGCTCACTCCGCCCGCAGCGTCCGCCGCAGCAGCACCGCCGACCCGGCCGCCACGATCACGCCGCCGACGATCAGGAATCCCGTGGTCGAATCGCGCAGGGAGCGTTGCTCGTCGTAGGTTCGCACCACCGCGCTGCCCTTGTTGGTGTCGTGGCAGACCTGACCGATGTCCATGGAGCGACCATGGCATTCCACGGGCAGGGACAGCCGGATCATTCCGGCCAGCATCAGGGCCAGGCCCACGGCGACACCGATGGTGTGGGCGATCTTCATCAGGCCTCCGCAAGCGTCGAGGGCGTCGTGGCCAGGCGCATCCACGTGCCGTAGAGCCACCGCTGATACCCGTCGGGGTCCAGGCCGAGGGTGCTGACCATGAGGTTATAGGTGTCGGCCTGGGCGAGCGGGCCGGCGATTCCGATGATCCAGTCGACATCGGCCTCGGGATGCAGCAGGCCGTCGGCGCGCATGCGCTGCCACAGCTCGGCGATGTGCTGCTGGGTGGCGGCGCGTCCGGCCTGGGCGGACGCGGCGATGAGCGGTTCGCTGGCCTCGGCGGCGACGGCGGCCGCGATCAGCGGCGCGGCGCGTTCCATGAGCCGGCGAGCGCCCTGGGCGTAGGCGGTGACGCGTTCGTGCAGGGTGGGCGCGGTGCCGGCCCGGATGTGCCAGTCGCGGTGGGCCAGGTCGATGTCCTCGGTGTCGCCGACGATCGCCACGTCGATGGCGCGTTTGAGCAGTTCGGCCTTGGACCCGAAGCGCAGGTACACCGTGCGCGAACCCACCTCGGCGGCGTCGGCGACCGCGGCCAGCGACGTGGTCGCGTAGCCGTCGGCGATGAACAGCCGCCGGGCCGCGTCGAGGATCTTGCGCTCGGTCTCGGCCTTGCGGGCGTCCCACAGCGGGGACGACTTCTTGACACCCGGACTCAACTGCTGCATCCTAACTGCATCACTACAGTGCTACTGCATAAGTACATCGATACTGCAAAGGATAGCAGCGATGATCCCCACACTCGCCGGGGTGCATCACCTCAAAGTCCCCGTGTCGGATCTGGCACGGTCCATCGATTGGTATTGCGGCCGCCTCGGTTACACCGTCGGCCTCGAATTCCGGGAGCAGGGTGTCCTGAGGGGTGTCGCCCTGCACCACGCCGCCGGTGGACCGATGCTCGGCCTGCGCCTCTATCCCGAAATGGCCGCCGCCGCCTCGGGATTCGACTTCTTCTCGATCGGCGTCCCCGACCGGGCGGCCCTGGAAACGCTGGCCCGGCATCTGAGCGGCCTCGGCGAATCCCATGCCGGGGTGCACCGCGCCAGCCTCGGCTGGATCCTGCCCGACCTGCACGACCCCGACGGTCACGAAATCCGCTTCTACTCCATGGAATCCCACACCGAACTCGGCGACGAACCCGTCACCATCGACAATCCGCGCGAGACCGCGGAAGACCATGAACGCGAGATCGCGTTGCGAGGCAACGAAATTCAGTGATTCCGGCGGTGCGCGTCAAGGGCGGCCCGCGTCGTGGACATACGAACGCAGGACCGCCCGCGCGTGCCGGCGCATCGGCTCGTCGACGCGGGTGCCCCGAGTCGCCAGGATCCGGCGGACGCGGGCCCGGAACTCGGGCGCGCTGAGCCCGAGCGTGGTGAGGATCTCCGCGGCGGGCGGGCCGCCGAACGGCTGCCAGACCAGCGCGAGATCGATGAGCGCCTGCTCGTCGGGGCTCATCGATCACACCGGGGTCAGGCCGATGTCGGCGCAGCCGTCGCGCAATCCGTCGAAACCGAACGCTTCGATCGGGCCCACGACGCCCGCGGTACGTCCCGCGCCGGACGCGAGTCGCTGTGCGCCCCAGGCGATCAGCTCGCCGGTGAGGTTGTAGATGCTGGGGCCCTCGAGGTGGATCTCGGCGAGCGGTCCGGCCGCTCCGGTGGCGACCGCGACCACGTGGGTGCGGGTGCGCTCGCGTTCGGCGGCGTCGGGTCCGCCGGGCGCGCCGATCACCGGGCGGGTGCACACGTCGATCAGCTTGCGGCCCAAGGGGACTCGGGTAGCGAGGGCGGTGAACCCCGATAACAGGCCGGCCGCGCGGCTCAGCGCCGGGAACCAGCCGTTGTAGACGGCGATGTCCTCGACGGTCGGGAAGGTGGCGGGCAGGTGCAGCACCTCGGTGCCCGAGACCAGGAAGGCGTTCTTGCGGCGACCGCGCACCGGAAAGGCGCGCACCCGCGATGCCGTGCGCTCCTCGACCAGCCGACCCTGCCGCCGCCGCGCCGAGGGCAGCGTCACGCCGTCGCGCATGGTGGTGCGAGTGCCCTGGCTCAGGCCGCGCCACAGCGGGCCGGTGGCGAAGTAGCCGATATCGATCGAGCGCACGGTGGGCCCGCCCTCGAGCGCGGCCAGCGACCCGGCCACCACGCCCGGCACATAGTCGTAGCCGAAGGCGGGCAGCATGATCGAGCCGTTGGTCCGCGCGATGCCGTCCAACCGGCCCTGCAGCTCGCGGACGAAACCGACCTCGCCGGTGGAATCGATGTAGTGGGCTCCGGCCAGCGCGGCCGCCTCCGCGACCGGGAAGCCGAAGCGTTCGAAGGGGCCGACGGTCGTGATGAGCACGTCGCCCGGGCTGACCAGTGCGGCGATGCTCGCGGCGTCGGAGGCGTCGGCGACCGCGAAGTCCAGGCCGCCCGCCTGTTCGGCGAGCGCCCGCACGGTCGCGCGATTGCGCCCGGCCAGCACCGGTTCGACGCCGCGGCGCAGCAGCGCGCGCAACACCAGGTCGCCGGTGTATCCCGTCGCGCCCAGCAGCACGATGCGTCCGGTCATGGGTTCTCTCCTTCCGAGGTGATCGGGACATGGCGGCGCAGGAACGCGAGCTGATCGGCGACCACCCGCTCGAACGCCGCACCCCGATAGATGTCGAAATGCCCGTCCGCGTAGGTGCGGACCTCGCCGCGCGGTGCCCGCGCCGCGTAGCGCAGGGTGGGTTTCGCCGGTGCGACGGAATCGGTTTCGCACACCGAGAACAGGATCGGCACCCGGATGCGGCCGGTGCGGCGGCCGGGCCGATCGGTCAGGATGTCGAACACCACCCGGGCCGCGGCGTGGTTGCGGAAGTCGGCGCCGGGCGGAACCAGTGCCAGATAACCGGATTCGGCGTCGGGCGCGGTCATCAGCGCGGTGCCGTGCGCGGGCCCGGCGGTGGTGATCATGTGCGGTTCCCGGCCGAGCAGCATGGCCGCGACGTCGCGCACGCCCGCGGCGGTGGCCTTGATCGAGGTGATCGGGGAGACCGCGAGGGTGGAGGCGACGCCGTCGGTGAAGGGGCACTGCGCGATCGCCGCGACCAGTCCGGCCGGGCGTTTCGCGGCGGTGTGAATGACGTGGCCGCCGCCGAAGGATGTGCCCCAGGCGATGATCCGGGCATTGTCGACCTGTGGCAGGTGCCGGGCGAAGGCCAGGGCGGCGATCCAGTCCGCGCGCTGCTCGCGGGTCGAGAGCAGATAGCGGGGCGTGCCGTCGCTGTCGCCGAAGTGGCGGTAGTCGAAGACCAGGCACGCGTATCCGGCCGCGGCGAACCGCTCGGCGTAGGCGGCCAGGCCCATGGCGCGGATCGCGCCGAGTCCGTGCGCCATCACCACGATCGGCGGGCTGGCGCCCGGGCGCGGCTCGGGCAGGTAGAGCGTGGCGGCGCAGTCGTCGCCGTTGCCGGAGGGGAAGCGCACGTCGTGTGTGGTTGCGCCGGTGGAGTTCTCGCTCATCACGCGGTCACCTCGGCGGCGCGGCGCGGCGCGGGACGGTCGGCGGCCGAGAGCCCGGCGGGGCGGCGGGCGCCGCGGTCGCGTTCGAGGCGCAGATCGCGCATGTAGTCGTCGAAGTCGACCTGGATGGTGTGGCGTTTGGAGGCGACGTAGCGGCGCTGCAGGCCGCGCCGGTGCGCGGCGATCTCGCTGTCCATGTCGGCGTCGCTCGGCAGGTGGTAGCGCCCCTGCAGGTGGTCGGCGATCAGCTGGGCCTGGCGTTCGGCGATCGGCATGATCGCGCCCAGCGGCTGCACCAGGCCGACGAAGTACAGACCCGGCACCTCCGGATGGAACACGCGCCGGTACAGGCGGATCCGATTGTCACCCGACGGATCGAGGAAGTCGTGGTCGAAGAATGGGAAGCTGATCTTGTAGCCGGTGCAGAACACCACCAGGTCGGCGGCCACCCGGCGGCCGTCGGTGAACACCACCTCGTCGCCGTCGAAGTGATCGATGTTCGGGACCGGGGTGATCGCCCCGTGCGCCAGCCGGTCCAGAATGCGGCTGGACATGGTCGGATGCGCCTGGGCGAACTTGTGATCGGGCTCGGGCAGCCCGTAACGCGACATCGGCCCGGTGGCCGCGGCCATCAGCTTGCGTGCGAACGGCCAGCGCAGGAACGACGGAAACCACTCGGCGGCCCCGAGACGGTCGTAGGGGCGGCCCCACACGTACTTCGGGATCACGTGCACCCCGCTGCGAGCCGAAAGATAGGTCTGCTCGGCGTGATACGAGGCGTCCACCGCGATGTCCATGGCGGAGTTGCCCATCCCGAGCACCACCACCCGCTTCCCGGTCAGCTGCGCTTCCTCGGTGTAGGCGTGCGAGTGCATCAGCTGCCCGCGGAACTCGCTCGCGCCGGGGAACATCGGCTCGGGCAGGCGGGGGTCCCAGTGGTGGCCGTTGGCGACCAGCACCGCGTCGTAGCGCAGGGTTTCGCCGGTCGAGATCGTCACGTCGAAGCCGTGATCGGCGCGCGGCGCGACGTGCCGCACGCCGGTCCGGAACCGGATGCGGTCGGCGAAGTCGAAATGCCGCACATACGAGTCGAAGTAGTCGGCGATCTGATCGTGGCGCGCGAAATCGGGCAGATGCGCGGGCATGGGGAAGTCGCTGAACTCCATGCGCTGGCGTGAGGTGTTGATGTGCAGCGACTTGTACGCCGCCGACACCCCATTGGTATTGCCCCACACCCAGTTGCCGCCGACCCGGTCGGACAGCTCGTAGCAGTGCACGTCGAGACCGCGTTCGGCGAGTACCTTCACCGCCGCGATACCGGCCGACCCCGCGCCGATGACGCAGACCTTCGGACTCGAATTGATGGACATCGATCGGACTCCTTTATGACCAGTGGTCATATGACCATTGGTCACTGTAGGATCGAAACGGTCACGACGTCAATAGGCCGCAGGTAGTCAGAGGAGATCGGTGATGCCGACAGGGACATGGGATCGGCTCCCCGCGCCACGCCGCGCCGCCGTGGTGGCCGCCGCCGAGGCCGAATTCGCCGCGCGCGGATTCAGCGGCGGCAGCCTGAACACCATCTGCAAGGAGGCCGGCGTCTCCAAGGGCAGCCTGTTCCAGTACTTCACCGACAAGGCCGACATGTACGTCTACCTGGCGGAATTGTCGAGCGAGCGGATCCGCTCGAGCATGGAGGAGGCGGTGCGAAAACTCCCCTGGGAGACCGACTTCTACGGTTCGCTGGAGGGACTGCTCGAGAGCTGGGTTCGCTATTTCTATGACCACCCCCTCGAACGCGCCATGACCGCGGCCGCCAACCTCGAGCCCGACCCCGTCGCCCGGACAGCGGTGCGCGAGGCCGTCAACGTCCACTACCTCGAGGTCCTGCGCCCCCTGTTCGCCATCGCCACCGCCACCGGAGCGCTGCTCCCCGACACCGACACCGAGGCCCTGCTGGCCCTGTTGCTGCTGCTCTTGCCCCACCTCGCCCTGGCTCCCCATGTCCAAGGTCTCGACCCGGTGCTCGGCCTGCCCGAAGGGGATGCCGAGCATGCCGTGGCCACCGCTCTGCGCATGGTGAACGCCGTGGTCGGCCCGCATCGCGCGGTGGGATCGTAGGCTCGCACCGTGCCCACGCTGCTGATCATCCACCACACCCCGTCACCGTTCCTGCAGGAGATGTTCGAGGCGGTGGTGGCGGGCGCGACCGATCCGGAGATCGAGGGCGTCGAGGTGATCCGCCGCCCGGCCCTCGGCGTCACCGCCAGCGATGTGCTCGCCGCCGACGGCTATCTGCTCGGCACCCCGGCCAATCTCGGTTACATGAGCGGGGCCCTCAAGCACGCCTTCGACACGTTCTATTACCCGTGCCTGGACTCGACCAAGGGGCGTCCGTACGGGCTCTACATTCACGGCAATCAGGGCACCGAGGGCGCCGAGCGCAGTGTCGAGAGCGCGACCACCGGGCTCGGGTGGGAGAAAGCGGCCGCGCCGGTGATCATTTCGGGCAAGCCCGAGAAGGCCGATATCGAGCGGTGCTGGGAGTTGGGCGCGACCGTCGCGGCCCGATTGATGGAGTGAGTCCCGGGCGCCCCCGAATTCTGGTGTCTGACACATTCGCGGGCGGTCCGGTCATACTCGAGGGGGCGTTCTCCGGGAACGCACCGGGAGTGTGGGAAGAGGTGACGGCCGCCGTGGAGGCGCAAGAGTCGGGGACACGCCGTATCGGGCTGGTCGAGGATCATGAATCGGTGGTGCTGGGGTTGTCGGCCATGCTGGCGCCGGAAGCCGATCTGGAATTGGTGATCACCGCGGGCACCGTGGCCGAATTGCTGGCCGCCGGGCCGGAACTGGATCTGGTGGTGCTGGATCTGCGGCTCGCCGACGGCTCCTCGCCCGAGGACAATGTGCGGGCGCTGCGCGAGCGGGGGATCGAGGTGCTGGTGTTCACCGGGGCGGACAATCCGTTCCTGGTGCGGTCGGCCGCGCGGGCGGGCGTGCTGGGTGTGGTGCGCAAATCCGAGGACGCCGCGACCGTGGTCGCCGCGGTGCGCCGGGCCGCGCACGGCGAACAGGTGGTCACCACCGACTGGGCCGCCGCCATCGACGGCGACCCGCAACTGCAGGACGTCGGGTTGAGCCCGCGTCAGCAGCAGGTGCTGCAGCTGTACGCCTCGGGGGAGAAGGCGTCGCGGGTGGCCCGCATGACCGGGCTGTCCGAACAGACCGTCAACGACTATCTGGGCCGCATCCGGCAGAAGTACGCCGACGCCGGACGCCCGGCCCCGACCAAGACCGACCTCTACAAGCGGGCCGTCGAGGACGGGTGGCTGCCCGTTCCGGAGCGGAGTCCGCGGGCATGACCGCCACGAGCGCCCTCGACTCGACGGCCGCTCCCCGGTCCCTGCCCGCGATCACGGCGCTCGCCCGGCGGGTGCGTGCCCGCCTGAAGGCGACCGAGGATCCGGCCACCGCCGCCTACGACCGCATCATGCGGCGGCTGGGCATCTCCATCGGCATCGCGGGCGCCATCATCGGCGGCGGCGAACTGCCGGAGGTCGCCGAACAGGGCCGCTACGCGTCGGTGTGGTGGTCGGTGGCCGCGATGGCGCTCGTCTTCGGCTGGTATCCGATCATCGGCGTGGTGTCGGCGGTGTCGGGGACCAAGGCCATCCGGTTCGTCTGCGGTTGCGCCGCGGTCAGTTTCCTCGTCGCGCTCGCCACCATCCCGCTCGGTTTCGACCCGCACACCGTCGACGCCACCAATATCTGGCCCTACCGGGTGACCGCGCTGGCGGTGAGCGCCGGCGTGCTGGCCTGGTCGGGCCGGACGACGCTGATCTATCTGCTGGCCGCGTCCGCGTCGGCGGCGCTGGCCACCGTGTACACGGTCGGCCAGGTGACGCCGCAGCACATCATCGAGAACTTCCTGCGCTCAGCGGGATTGGCGGCGCTGTTCCTGTGGTGCGGCACCGCCGCCGTCGGAGCCGCGGCCCGCGTCGACCGTGAATCGGCCATCGCCAGCCGCCGCGCCGCCGCCCAGGCCGCCGCGCAGGCCCGCGACCGGGAACGCTCCCGCTTCGCCGCGCTCATCCACGATGCCGTGCTCTCCACCCTGTTGGAGGCCTCACGCGCCGGCGCCGAATCCGATGTGGTGCGGCGGCAGGCCGAACGCACCCTCGAACAACTCGACGAATACCGTGGCGCGGAACGCGATCCGGACCTGCTCGACGCCCGCTCGGCGCTGCTGTTCCTGCGCGCCGCGGTGCAGGAGATCAATCCGAGCATCCGCTTCGCCACCCGCACCTGGCCCGGCTTCGACGACCTGCGCATGCCGGTGCACTCGGCCAGCACCATCGCCGCCGCGCTCACCGAGGCCGTGCGCAACAGCCTGCGCCACGCCGCCGTCCCGGGACGGGAGGTGCGGCGCACCGTGACCGTCACCGTCAGCGCGGGCAGCATCCGAATCGTGTTCAGCGACAACGGGGCCGGATTCGACCTGGCCGCGGTGTCCGCCGATCGGCTCGGCATCTCCATGAGCATCCTGGGCCGCATGCGCCAGCTCGCGGGCGGCTCGGCGTTCGTGGAATCCCAGCCCGGTGAGGGCACCACCGTGACCCTGGTGTGGGGCGGCGATGGCTCACGCTGACGGCATCGACCTGGATCCCCGCTTCGGGCTGCGTGATCTGCTCGGGCTGCGGGGCAGTACCGCGTGGTGGTTCCTGCTCATTCTGGAAGCCGTCATCGCGCTCTACATGGCCCGCAATTTCGGGCAGGCCCCGCTGTGGGCGGCGCTGGCCGCGCTGGTGCTGATGCTCAGCGCGGGCGCGCTGGTCACCGCGATCCCGGTCGACCCGCTGCCGATCCCGGTCGCCCTGTACGGGGCCGCCGCGCCGCCGATCGCGACCGCGCTGACCGTCATGACGCCGGTGCGCGACCTGCCGCACGAGTCGGTGTGGTCGGCGTTCGCCTCGTCCTACGTGCTCGGAGTCCTGGTGCTGCGCGGGCGGATTCGCACCGCGTGGGCGGGAGTCATCGCGGTGGCCGCGGTCCTGGTCACCCTCGGCCTGGGCAGTTCGCACCTGGATCCCGGCACCCTGATCGGGTCCATGGTCCCGGTCGGCACCATCACCGCCATCTCGGTGTTCACCGCCGTCATGCGCCCGATGCAGCGTTCGCTGCGCATCCTGCGCGAGGACGCCCTCATGCGCGCGACCGCCGAGGCCACCATGGCCGCCGCCGACAGCGAACGCACCCGCCAGCTGGCCCGCCTGGACCGCGTGGCCCGCCCGATCCTCGAGCGCATCGCCGACGGCGCGCAACTCACCGCCGCCGAACGCGAGGAATGCCGCCTGCTCGAGGCCGAACTCCGCGACGGCCTGCGCGCCCCGCAACTGGTCACCGACGAACTGAGCGGCGCGGCGCGTGGCGCGCGCGGTCGCGGCGTGGAAGTGATCCTGCTCGATGACGGCGGTTTCGCCGGTGTCCCCGAATGGGTGCGCCGCCGCGTGATCGACGCCGCCACCAAGGAATTGGACGCGACCAACGCGGGACGGGTCACCATCCGAGTCCTGCCTCTGGGGCGTCCGGTCCTGGCCACGGTCCTCGCCACCGCCCCCACCCAGGACCGCCGCACCGAAATCGACCAGGACGGCCGAGTCACCACCATGACCGACTAGTCCCGCCCCCGCTGCCGGCTGTCGACATTCCCGGTCGAGGTCGGCGGCAATGCGGTCAGTTCCGGATCAGGACTCGTCCCAGCGGCCGCCCTTCCGCATCTGATCGCGCAGAGCGGACTGGACGGTGGAGGAGAGCCAGGAGTTGAGGGACACCCCACTCTGGGCGGCGGCTTCCTCGGCACGGGATTTGAGCTGTTCGACCAGGCGGAGGGTGACGCGGCTGATGTCGCCGGTGACCTCCTCGAAGGTGGGGTGCTCGTCGGCGGCTGCGGTCTTGCGCACATCCACGTGGGCGTCGGTACCGTCGACGGAGACGTGGACGGTGCGGTCGGGGAGGGTGGCGCTCACCTCGGTGGCCAGCTCCGAGAGGGCGGACAGCAGGATCAGCCGGGCGGAGTGCTCGGTGGCGGCGGCCAGGGCGGCGGCGGTGGCCTGGGTTTTCTCGTCGCCGAGGGCCGCGGCGGCGATGAGATTCTCGCGGAGTTGGGCGGTGTACTTGTTCAGATCCATGACACCAGTGTGACGTCGGTTGTGACGTCATTCAAGGAAACTTCTGACGTCAGACATGGGTGCTCGAGTCGAATCGCCAACCTGCGGGGCACGGTTCGGGTATAACGATGCAAAACCCGTTCCAGCGACGCTGTAGCCTTCTGACTATGACGAACGGTGAATCGACGCGAACCGAGCTGCGCGCGTCCGGCACAGTAGGTGTCGCGATGGTGACCCCCTTTACCGCCGAAGGCAAGCTCGACGTCGATGCCGGTGTCGCGCTGGCCGCCCGTCTGATCGACGGCGGCGTCGATCTGCTCGCGATCTCCGGAACCACCGGCGAGTCGCCCACCACCACCGAGTCCGAGAAGTTCGACCTGCTGCGCGCCGTCGTCGACGCCGTCGGCGACCGCGCCACCGTCATCGCGGGCACCGGCACCTACGACACCGCGCACAGCATCGAACTGTCGCGCAATGCGCAGCGCGCGGGCGCGCACGGCCTGCTGGTCGTGACCCCGTACTACTCGCGTCCCAACCAGGACGGCCTGTTCGCCCACTTCACCGCCATCGCGGACGCGACCGATCTGCCGGTCACCCTCTACGACATTCCGCCGCGCTCGGTGGTTCCCATCGCGACCGACACCATTCGCCGACTCGCCGAGCATCCGAACATCGTCGCGGTCAAGGACGCCAAGGGTGATCTGGGCGCGGGCGCGGAGCTGATCGCGGAGACCGGGCTGGCCTTCTACTCCGGCGACGACGTGCTCAACCTGCCGTGGCTCTCGATCGGCGCGACCGGATTCATCAGTGTCATCGGCCATCTGGTGCCGGATCGCCTGCGCGCCCTGATCGACGCCTACCAGGCCGGGGACGTCGCCCGGGCCCGCGAGATCAATGTCAGCATGGCCCCGCTGAACCGCGCCATGGCGCGTCTGGGCGGGGTGGCCATGACGAAGGGCGCGCTGCGCCTGCTCGGCGTCGAGACCGGGGAGCCACGCTTGCCACAACTCATGCCGAACGGCGACCAGCTCGACGAGCTCGCCGTGGACCTGCGTGCCGCGGGGGTGATTGCGTGACCAGCCCCGCTCGCCGCCCCCGTCGCGGTGCCAGCCGTGCCGCCGGCGCGCCC
>NZ_JBSGCY010000060.1:0-38603 GCF_053602115.1 Nocardia sp. NPDC004582
GCCGCACGCGCGCTGGCCTGGCGGTGCGCCGGCTGGGTCGCCGCGGGCGCGGTGGTCCTGGTGCCGGTCGTCAGCGCGGTGTTGAAGGTCGGCTTCGCCGCCTCGGCGGGTGCGATGTGCACCGCGCCGCTGCTGGTGCTGCTCGCCGGTGAGCAAGGGATCGTGCAGGGCCACAGCCGATTCCGGGAGCTCGCCACGGTCCTGGGCGGGGCCGCGATCCTGCGGATCGCACCGGCCCTGATCGTGCTGGCCTGCGGATACGGCCCCGCGCCCGCCTTGTGGGCCGGCGCGGGCGGTACCGCCGTCGCGGTGGTGGCGGCTCGCGGGATCGCCGCGCGGACGGCTTCCGCCCCCGCCACACCGGGTCGGGCCGAGACCTGGGGGCTCGGGGTGGCCGCGGTGTTCCGGGCGGTGCAGGTGCAGGCGGCGCTGACCGCGCTGTCGGCGGCGGATCTGCTGGTGTCGCGAATCGTGCTCGACGAGAACGATGCCGGGCGGTACGCGCTGGGGGCGATCGCCGCGAAGATCGCGTTCTGGCTGCCCCAGGCGGTCGGCGTGGTCCTGTATCCGAAGATGGCGCAGCCGCAGCACTCCGCGCGCGCCATGCGATCGGCGCTCGCCGTGCTGGTCGGAATCGGGGCGGTCACGGTCGCCGGGGCCGCGGTGGCCGCGCCGCTGGCACCGCTGTTCGCGGGGCGGGACTACGCGCCGATCCAAGGGCTGCTGTGGCTGTTCGCGCTCGAAGGCGCGCTGCTGGCGGTCCTGCAGGTCGCGCTGCTGTCGGCCATCGCGGCGGATCGGACCGCGCCGGCGGCGATCACCTGGATCGGCCTGGGCATCGGGGTCGTGGTCATGCTGACCAGCGCCCACTCGGTCCTCTCGCTGATCGTCATCGCGACGGCGACCGCGGCCGCGACGACGGTGATCATCACGGGTATCGCACTGCGCACCGCGCCCGAGACGGGCGAGAGTGCTTCACGCGTCCCCGATCTCGACCCGAGCGGGACGTAGGGTTCCGGGGTGAGCATTCAGCGCCGGAAGCGGAGTCGGGCCGCGGCGGTGCCCGCCGCGTACAGCCTGGTGCTGGCATCGATCGTGCTGGGCCCACTGCTGGGACCCGGTTACCTGCTGCTGCGCGACGCGGTCAGCACACCCCGCTCCTACCTCACCGACTCCGCTCTCGGCCTGGGCGACGCCGCCCCGCGCGCCGTCCCCCAGGACGCGCTGATCGCCACCCTGTCGGCCGTCGTCGATGGCGGTGTCCTCGTCAAAGCCATTCTGCTGGCCGCCATCTGGCTCGCCGGCTGGGGCGCGGCCGTCCTCGCCCGGGAGCTGCTGCACGTCTCCCTCGGGCCGCGACTCGTCGCGGCCACCGTCGCCATCTGGAACCCGTACGTGGCCGAACGCCTGCTACAAGGCCATTGGAGCCTGCTGACCGGCTACGCCACCCTGCCCTGGATCGCCCTGCTCGCCTGGCGATTACGCGCCGACCCCGATCCCCACCCCACCCGATCCGGTGATCGCGCCGCTCCGAGGTCGCCCGCCGGGCGGGTGCGGGCAATGGGCGTGTGGGCCGGGATCGCGGGGTGTTTCGCGGCGGCCGGGCTGACCCCGACCGGGTCCTTGCTGGCCGGGGTGGTGGCGATTCTATTGGTGGGGCGCAGGAATGTGGTTGGGACGGTGGCGCTCTGGATGCTCTCGGCGGCGCCGTGGCTGACCGCCACGGTTCTGTCGGGGACGGGGGCGGAGCCATCGGATCCGGCGGGGGTCGCGGCCTTCGCGGCGCGCGCGGAACCCTGGCTCGGCACGTTGGGCAGCCTTGCCGGGTTGGGCGGTATTTGGAACGGCACCGCGGTTCCCGCGTCGCGCACAACGTTTTTCGCGCTGGTGGGGACGATTCTTCTGCTCGGACTGGTCGCGGCCGGGGTGCGTTCGGTGGTCGCGGGTGGCGGCGCGGATACCGGCGCGGTCACGGCGCGGGCCGGATCATCGGTGAGCGGTGGCGCATCCGCGGGCGATGCGCCGGAAAGCGGTGCGCCGGAGCTGAGTTCGGGGCGCGATGCCGGACGGGTTGTCCGACGGCGGCTGGTCGGGCTGGGGGTCGCGGCCATCGTGCTTCCCGCGCTCGGGGCGACCGTGTGGGGTTTGGCGGTGGGTGAGTTCCTGGTGCGCGAGGTGCCGGGCGCGGGACTGCTGCGGGATACGCAGAAGTTCGTGGCGCTGGCGATGCCCGCGTACGCGCTGTGCGTCGCGGCGGGGTGTCTGACGGTGGGGCGGTGGATCGCCCGGACGGTCGCGGACGGGGCGACCGCGACCGGGCGAGCTCGGACCGGCGGGGCCGCAGTGCTTTTCATTGTGATCGCGCTGCTGGCATTGCCGGATATGGCGTGGGGTGTCTCCGGTGCGCTGCGACCGGTGCGGTACCCGGCGGGCTGGGAGCGGGTGGCGGCGCAGGTGGGGGCGCCCGGTGACGTGGCGGTGCTGCCGGGCGGAATGTTCCGGAAGTTCCGGTATTCCGGGAGTGCGCCCGTGCTGGATCCCGCGCCGCGCATGCTGCCGCGAGATGTGTTGCAGACCGGGGAGCTTCCGGTGCGCGGCGGCAGCGTGGCCGGTGAGGGCGCGCGGGCGCGCAAGGCGGAGAGTCTGCTGCTGCACGGTGGATCGGTGCGAGAACTCGCGGGACTCGGGGTGGGCTGGGTGCTGGTCGAAGGAGGCACGCCCGGGCCGTTGGGGGATTCGAAAAATGTTCTGGCCCAGCTGACTCCGGTCTACAGCGATCGCGACGTCCAGCTGTATCGGGTACCCGGCGAGATCGCCGCGCACGAGGCTTCGGCGGGCAGCCGCCGCGTCGCCGGGGCCGCGCATCTGCTGTGGGCGGCCCTGCTGGTCGGCGGATTCGTCACCGCCGCAATCGTTTCGGCGCGGCGCGGCTCATTCCTTCGGAAAGCCGAGCGCGAATCCGGCACCGATCACGACGACACTGATCAGCGCGATGACGACGATGATCCACATGCCTAGATGCTAGAAACGATCGCCGCCGCCCGTCCGGACTTCGCCGAATCCGCGCACTACGCGATCGCGGTGTGCGCGAATCAGACTCGCGCGGGGGCGATGAGTCCGCTGACCCGCTCACCGCGCGTCACCGCGGACAACACCTCGTAGACGCCGTTCCCGGTTTGCTCCCAGGAGAATTCGCGAGCCCGCGCCCGCGCCTTCTCCCCCAGCACGGTGCGCGCTTCGCCGTCGCGGAGCAATTCCCCGACGGCCTCGGTCAACTGGGCCGAATCGTCGACCAGCAGTCCGGTGACGCCGTCCACGACGGAATCGGTGAGCCCGCGCGAACTGCGGTACCCGACGGTCGGCACCCCGTGCTGGGCGGCTTCGATGACGGCCAGTCCCCAGCCCTCCTTGCGGGAGGGCAGCACGTGCACCCAGGCGCGGGCCAGCAGTCGATGCTTCTCGTCCTCGTCGACGTGCCCGTGGAAGGTGACGGCGTCGGCGATGCCGAGTTCGCGGGCGTGCGCGCGCAGGTTCTCGTCCCACCAGCCGCCGCCGACCACGTCCAGGCGCAGGCCGGGAACGCTGTCGCGCAGTCCGGCGACCGCGGCCATGGCGTCCTCGATCTGCTTGTGCGGCACCAGCCGCGAGAGCACCACGATGCTCGGATGCGGCGTGCGGGTGGATTCGCCGCCCGCGGGCACGCACTCGGGGATGGGCTCCGCACCATTGCGCACCACCGCGATCCGCCGCGCCTCCACGCCGAGCGCGGTGAGCTCCTCGGCGGAGGGCAGCGACACCGTCAGGTACTGGTCGCCCCGGTGGACGCGCGGCGAGAGCCGTGATTCGATCCACCACCCGATCCGGCCGACCAGCCGCCCGGCCACCGGCCACTGCTCCCGATGCCCGTGATGCACCAGCACCACGGTGGGCGCGGCCGTCACCGTGCGCGCGAAGAAGGGGATCCCGTTCTGGGTGTCGATGACCGCGTCGGGCCGCAGCCCCGCGAGCGGTCCGAGCCCGATCCGCCCGAGCGCGATGGCGGCCAGCGCCCGCGGGTACACGGTGAACCGTCCCCCGCCACGACTGATCTCGATCCCGTCGACCGATTCCCGCCGCGCCGCGCCCGGATACCCGGCGGTCCGCAGCGTCACCTTCACACCGCGCGCGGCCAGTTGCGCGCCGACCCGCTCCAGATACCGTTCACTCCCACCGCCCTGCGGATGCCCGGTGTCGCGCCAGCACAGCAGCAGCACTTCACGCACGGGCGAATCTCCAGGGGCACGGTCGGGGACGGACAGACAATGGGCTCCACCATATAGCGAGCCGATCGGTCTCGGGCCGGCAGTGCCGATCCGACCTGCGAAAGCCCGCGATTCGCCGCGTGAGACACTTGCCGCCGTGCTTCGAGCCGATCAGACCAGAGTGCGCCGCCCGCGATTCGCTCGCCGAGCGACCCTGCGGCGTTCACTGCGGCTGCTGGGGAGCTTCCGGTTCGAGCAGACCGATCCCGCCGTGTTCTACGGCGGTGTGGCCACCGATACGGCCGAGCTGGTGTCGGACTTCTACCGCGATCTGACCGGGCAGTCGCTGCGCGGCACCGTGGTGCTGGACGTGGGCGGCGGGCCCGGCTACTTCGCGGACGAGTTCGGGCGCGCGGGCGCGCGCTATCTCCCGGTCGAGCCGGATCCCTCGGAGATGCACGCGGCCGGATTGCGGGTGGCGGGCGCGGTGCGCGGTTCCGGGATGGCGCTGCCGTTCCGCGACGACGCGGTGGAGGTGTGTGTCTCCTCGAATGTGGCCGAGCATGTGCCGCAACCGTGGGTGATGGCGGCGGAGATGCTGCGGGTGACGAAACCCGGTGGCCTCATGGTGTTTTCGTACACGGTGTGGCACGGCCCGTTCGGCGGGCACGAGACGGGGCCATGGCATTACCTGGGCGGGGAGTACGCGGCCCGACGGTATCGCCGCAAGCACGGGCGGGAGCCGAAGAACCGTTTCGGGCGTTCGCTGTTCGCGGTCAGCGCGGCCGAGGGCGTGCGCTGGGCGGCGGAGACGCCGGACGATATCGAGATCCTGGCGGTGTTCCCGCGTTACCACCCGCGCTGGGCATGGTGGGTCGTTCGGGTGCCCGTGCTGCGGGAGCTGCTGGTCAGCAACCTGGTGGTGGTGGCCGCTAAGCGGCCGCGCTGACCCGGTTCAGCGGAGGGAGAGGCCGCGCCGCCACACGCGGCGGAAGCCGGTGCAGGCTTCGGGTTCGCCCCACGGTGACTCCTGGATAGCCAATCCCACCGTCTCCATCGCGGTCAGGCCGACCTGACCGGCGAGGTCGTTCACGGTGGCAACCGCCTCGGCCGCGAGTAATGCGGCGGTGGCTTGCGCCGTGGTGAGGGTCCGGCCGGGTAGGAAGGACACCACCCAACCGCCCGCGCCGACGCTTTTCGCCTGATGCGGCGTGAGATCGCTGGTCATCAGCGCTCTGCCGACCACTTGCACCGCCATGACTCGGACTCCCCTGTGCGGTAACGGTTCATGTTACGTGCGAGCTATCCACGGTAGCTATAAAGCATGCTCGCTACGGCTGCCGAATGCAATAGTGCGTTCGGCGAAAACAGAACCGACAGGTCGGGATTCGATAGTTAGGAGTGCTGACGATTTGCCGCGAGTATGCGGAAGTGCTTGCGCCACTGCGTGTCCGACGTGATCAGTCCTGCGGCATCAGAAGCCGCAGCGCGGGTTGCCCTTTCCGGACAGTCGGATAGGTCGCCTCCACGACCTCGACCCGCCAGCCCGGCGGCAGTACCCGCTGCAACTGGCCCGCGGCCCGCTGCATCGGAGTGCTGATCGCCGGAGAGTCGATGTCGGACAACTCGCCGAGCAGGAAGTCATCGAACCGCGTATCAGCCATGCGGGGGATCTACCTTTCGAAGAGCTATGTGATAGCAACCGACCGAAATGGTGGAGAAAGGTGTACCGACCCGAGCATAGGCCACCGCCGGGCAACCAAGATTTCAAACCGCGGATTACCTCGCCGGTAACAAGGGTGCTTAGAAACCGTGGGGTCTAATTTCAAAGAAAATCCCGTTCAGCGGGACCTCGACGCACCGGGACGCGGACAACCACAGGCGCAAAACTGTAACGTGTTCTCATGGAGTACCAGAGTCTGTTCATCGGTGGCCGCTGGACCGAGCCGGCCGGCACCGACACCCTCACCATCGTCTCGCCCGCAACCCTGGAAACCGTCGGCAGCGTGCCCGTCGTCACCCGCGCCGACGTGGACGCCGCGGTCGCCGCGGCCCGCCGGGCCTTCGACAGCGGACCCTGGCCCGCCACCCCGCCCGAGGAACGCGCCGCCCTGCTGTCCCGCGTCGTCGCGCTGCTGGACCAGAAGTCCGGGGACCTCGCCAACGCGCTGTCCGCCGAGACCGGTGCGCCGCCGATGGCCGCCAGCACCCTCAACTACGTCTCCGGCCGCGCCACCCTCGACTACTACGCCGGCCTCGGAAAGTCCTTCCCCTGGACCGAGACCCGCACCGGCCTGTTCGGCACCAGCCGCGTCTCGCGCGAACCGGTCGGCGTGGTCGCCGCCGTCATCGCCTGGAACGTCCCCATCTTCCTGGCCATCAACAAGCTCGCGCCCGCGCTGCTGGCCGGCTGCAGCGTCGTCCTCAAGCCCGCGCCGCTGACCCCGCTGGCCGCCAACCTGCTGGCCGACATCTTCGCCGAGGCCGGCCTGCCGGAGGGCGTGCTCTCGGTGCTGCCCGCCGAGGCCGACGCCTCCGAGTACCTGGTCTCCCACCCCGGCGTCGACAAGGTGACCTTCACCGGCAGCTCGGCGGTCGGCCGCAAGATCGCGAGTATCGCGGGCAGCCAGCTCAAGCGCTGTTCGCTGGAGCTGGGCGGCAAGTCGGCCGCGATCCTGTTGCCCGACATGGACATCACCGCCATGCCGCAGCTGGCCTTCTCCGGGCTGATGAACAGCGGCCAGGCCTGCGTCGCCCAGACCCGCATCCTCGCCCCGCGCGGCCGCTACGACGAGATCCTCGAAGCCCTCACCGCGGCCGTCGACCTGTTCCCGGTCGGCCTGCCCGACGATCCGGCAGCGCAGCTCGGCCCGCTGATCTCGAAGGCGCAGCGCGAGCGCGTCGAAGGCTACATCGCCAAGGGCAAGGACGAGGGCGCGCGCCTGATCCGCGGCGGCGGCCGCCCCGACGATCTGCCCGGCTGGTACGTGCAGCCCACCGTCTTCGCCGACGTGGACAACGCCATGACCATCGCCCGCGAGGAGATCTTCGGCCCGGTCCTGTCGGTGCTGCCCTACGACACCGAGGAGGAGGCCATCGCCATCGCCAACGACAGCGACTACGGCCTCGCCGGCTCGGTCTGGACCGCCGACATCGAGCACGGCGCGAGCGTCGCCGCGAAGGTCCGCACCGGCACCTACGCCATCAACTGGTACGCCTTCGACGCGTGCGCGCCCTTCGGCGGCTACAAGACCTCCGGCATCGGCCGCGAGAACGGCCCCGAGGGCCTCGACGCCTACTGCGAGACCAAGTCCCTACTGATGCCCATGGGGTACAGCGCGTAACCAGCTGAAGAACAAAAGGCTCGCCCGCACAACCTGTGCGGGCGAGCCTTTTTCGTTCGGTCTTACGCGAGACGCTGCTTCAGCGCCTCGAACTCGTCGCGCAGGCCCGAAGGCAGCTTGTCGCCGATGAACTGGAACCACTCCTCGATCGAGGGCAGCTCGTTCTTCCACTCCTCGACATTGACCGCGAGGGCCTCGTCGACGTCGGCGGCCGTCACGTCCAGGCCCTCGAGGTCGAGGTTGGCCGCGACCGGCACATTGCCGATCGGGGTGGCGGTGGCCTCGGAGCGGCCCTCGATGCGGCCGACGATCCACTCCAGCACGCGGGAGTTCTCGCCGAATCCGGGCCACAGGAAGCGGCCGTCGTCGCCACGGCGGAACCAGTTGACGTAGAAGATCTTCGGCAGCGCCTGGGCGTCGGCGTTCTTGCCGAGGGTGATCCAGTGGTTGAGGTAGTCACCCACGTGGTAGCCCATGAACGGCAGCATGGCCATCGGGTCGCGGCGGACGGTGCCGACCTTGCCCTCGGCGGCGGCGGTCTGCTCGGAGCCCACGGTCGAGCCCATGAACACGCCGTGCTGCCAGTCGAAGGACTCGGTCACCAGCGGGATGGTGGTCTTGCGGCGACCGCCGAACAGGATGGCCGAGATCGGCACGCCCTGCGGGTCGTCCCACTCGGGGGCCAGGGTCGGGCACTGCGACATCGGGGTGCAGTAACGCGAGTTCGGGTGCGCGGCCAGGGTTTCCGACTCGCGCTCGAACCAGTCGTTGCCCTTCCAGTCGATGAGGTGGTCCGGAGTGCCCTCCAGGCCCTCCCACCACACATCGTTGTCGTCGGTGAGGGCGACGTTGGTGTAGACGGTGTTGCCGGCCTCCATGGTGGCCATGGCGTTCGGGTTCGAGCTGTGGTTGGTGCCGGGGGCGACACCGAAGAAGCCGAACTCGGGGTTGACGGCATATAGTCGGCCGTCCGCGCCGAAGCGCATCCACGCGATGTCGTCACCGAGGGTCTCGGCGCGCCAGCCCGGGATGGTCGGCTGGATCATGGCGAGGTTGGTCTTGCCACAGGCCGACGGGAACGCGGCGGCGATGTAGTAGGCCTTGTTCTCGGGCGAGATCAGCTTGAGGATCAGCATGTGCTCGGCCAGCCAGCCCTCGTCGTGCGCCATCGCCGAGGCGATGCGCAGCGAGTAGCACTTCTTGCCCAGCAGCGCGTTGCCGCCGTAACCCGAACCGTAGGACCAGATCTCGCGGTCCTCGGGGAAGTGGGTGATGTACTTGGTGTCGTTGCACGGCCACGGCACGTCGGCCTGGCCCTCGGCGAGCGGGGCGCCCACGGAGTGCAGCGCCTTCACGAAGGGGCGGTCGGTGCCCAGCTTCTCGAGGGCGGCCTGGCCGGCGCGGGTCATCACGCGCATGGAGACCACGACGTACTCGGAGTCGGTGATCTCGACGCCCAGCTTGGGGTCATCGGCGCCGAGCGGGCCCATGCAGAAGGGCACCACGTACATGGTGCGGCCCTTCATGGAGCCGCGGTACAGCTCGGTCATGGTGGCGCGCATCTCGGTCGGGTCGACCCAGTTGTTGGTCGGACCGGCGTCGGCCTCGCTCTTGGAGCAGATGTAGGTGCGCGATTCGACGCGGGCCACATCGGAGGGGTCGGAGAGCGCCAGGTAGGAGTTGGGCTTCTTCGCCTCGTTCAGCTTCTTGAAGGTGCCGGCGGCGACCAGCTGCTCGGAGAGGCGGACCGCTTCCTCCTCGGACCCATCCGACCACACCACGCGGTCGGGCTGGGTGAGTTCTGCGACCTCCTGTACCCAGGCAAGCAGTTCCTTGTGCTCGGTGGGCGCGGTGCCATCGTGAAGACCAGGAATGGTCGCTGAGGTCATGAAAACTCTCCTGAGATGGGCGGCCCCGATAGCCTCGAGCCGAGGAGCGCGGCTCGCGACACCGAGTGCCACCAATTGCGGCAAGGCTCCCGTCGGTCCCGAACGTGCGCCCATACCGGCTGGACGCACGTACAGGAACACGGCGGATGCCCTAGTTCCTGCCATAGAGGTTAACGCCATATATCGCGCTGTACGGAATCGGGTTGTCCAGTCGGTACCGGGTCGAAACCTCCGACCAGCCGCTATCCGAATTCGAGTGCGGCCAGGTCACGATCACAGGCCCGCAGCAGAGCGGGTCGCCGCTGCGCCGCCTGCCGCAATTGCGCCTCCAATTCACCGACCCGCAAATCGGTTTCGACCATGCGGGCGGCGGCCCTGCCGAGCACCTCGTCGGTGAGCCGTTCCTCGGCGTCCACCAGGGCGGTGGCGACCCGTTGTTCCAGGCCCGCACGGGCGTCGACCAGCGCGTCGGCGACCCATCGCCGCAGGTGAGCACCGTGGGCGAGGCGGCGGCGGGCCCGCACCACCCAGGCCGCGCCCGCGGCACCGAGTACCAGACTGATCGGCATGATCGCGTAGTCGAAACCCTGCAGCAGAGCCAGCGGCGCCACCAGCAGCCGGCCCAGCCCGAACCCCGCCGACGCCCCCAGCACGATCACCAGATGGTCCTCCACGCCCCGCGGCCGCGGTCCCGGCGTCGGGGCCGCCCGCGCCACCCGATCCGCCGGGTCCGGAAAAGATATATGCCATTCCGCCGCGACGGATTCCTCGACCTGACGGCACAATTCGCCGATCCGGACCCGAATCATCCGATCAAACTCTTGTGTGAGCTTTTCCACACATTCGGCGACGCGCACCGGAAATTCGGCGAGCGCATTCCGCGCCAACCCGTCGATCTCATCCCGCAACTCGCCGTTCAACCCCCGAATCCGCGCCCCCACCTCGTGCAACAGCTCCACCCGAGCCAGCTGCGCCCGATTCCGCACCACGCTCATCGCCGCTCCCCGGCCGCCGTCCCCCACCGCCAGCAACCGCGCCCGCTCCGCCCGCAACCCCGCCACGTCCCGCCCGTCGCGGACCGTCTCCAGCTGCTCCCGAATCCGCCGCCGCGTCTCCGCCAGCACCCGCTCCCGCACGATCGCCACCTGATCCCCGACCGCGCCCGCCCCCGCCGCCGCCACCAACCTGGCGTGCAACAACCCCAGCCCCGACCGATCCACCAGCGCCGCGTCCCCCGCCACCCGCCCGACCGCCGCCATCCGCCCCGATACCGGCACGATCTCGTCCCCGCCGGCCCCGGCCACCTCGAGTAACTCCGCGTCCAGCTTCCGCACCTCCCGCCACTCGCGGTGCGCGTGAATCCCGTCGAGCGCGAAGACGATCCGCGTGCCGTCGGCCCGCAATCCCCGCACCCGGCCCAGCAGCTCTCCGCCGATCAGCGCACCGGCATCGAGTACGACCAGCGCCACACGGTGCGGCCGGGACCTCGCGTCGTCGCCATCGTTCGCGTCGGGCGCATCGGTTCCAGCGCTGAGCACGGCGTCGGCCACCCGGCCGCCATCCGCCGCGCCGCCGGTGACGATGAGGTCGAGGCGCGGCTGGAACCGGGCCAGCTCCACCCGCAACGCGGCGGCGAGGGATTCGTCCGCGGCGATGAGCGCGACCGCCGGGGACGCCGGCGGGTCCGGGACCGTCATTCCGCGCAGCAACGCCAGCCCGTGCGGATTCCAGCGCATGACAACGGATTCCGCGGCCTCGGGCAACGCTCTCGGCACCGGGTCCGGGCCGGCTTCGCCTACCCCGGCCCCAGGGCGGCGCCGGCCCTCCGGCAGCCCGGCGATGAGATCGACCTCCGCAGGCTGCCGCTGTCGCCGACTCCGGTGCCCGCGGTCACCGTGCGCATCGGGACCCGGCCCGGTCGCGGGTTCGGCCGTCACCGGCGCGTTCGGCTCGCTCGCGGCGGTCCGGATCAACGGCGGCAGGTCGAGGCCACCGTCTCCGGCCGGCACCTGGGCTGTGGGCTGCGCTCCGGGCCCGGTGACCCGCCAGCGGCTCGGGGCCGGGATCGGCAGCGGGTCTCGCGTCGCGGAGACTCGGACCGGCGGCGGCAATGCGAGGCCATGGCCCGCGGTCAGCGGGTTCCGCTCGCTGCCGGTACCCGTTTCAGGCCGCGCCGCAACGGGTTCCGCGGCTCGGGCCGTCACCTCGGAGGCCGCGGGGAGGGTATCCGGCGGTGGCGGATCCGAGTCCGGCCGCGGGAGCGGTGGTTCGGTGGGACGGTGTGCTGGCATCAATACCGCTGATTCGTTCCCGCCGATGCGTTCGGCTTGCCCGGTCGACGCATTCGGCCCGGTCGCCGATCTCGGCGGGGCCACGGCGGATCGTCCGTCGCGAGTCGGATCATTCGGCCGGCTCGGCCGCGGCGGCTTCGTAGCGGCGGTGCAGTTCGCGGTGGAGCGGGTCGATTCCGCTGGCGCAGTGCAGGATTTGGAGCAGGAGCCGGGCCGGGAGACGCGGGGCGTGCCGAAGGGCGGTCAAGGCGCACGAGACGCCGTACAGGTCCCAGCGGTCGAGCAGGACGCGGCGAGCGTCGCGGCCGGGGGCGATCTCCGGGGCGAGGAAGAGGTCGTGGGACAGGGTGCGGGATGGGTCCGGGTCGTCGCGGTGCCGGTGCAGGGTGGTCAGATCGGTATCGGTGAGGGCGCCCGCGCGGGTGCGCGCGGCGAGGGTGGCGACCACCGGGAAGACGGGCAGGCCGAGGTCGGTGGCGAGGGTCTCGGCGGCGGTGGCCGCGTCGGACCAGCGGATGCCGATGGCGTCGGCCTTGTTCAGTGCGACGAGGGTCCGGTCCGCGGGCAGGGTGGCGAGGGCGCGGCGGTCCGCGCGGTCGGCCAGGCCGGGGAGGACATAGAGGAGAAGGTCGGCGTCGAGGATCGGGGCCGGATGCCCAGGCTGGTCGATCGACCGGGTTTCCTCGGCGGTGAGCAGGGACAGGGCGCCGCGGAGGGTGGTTTTTCCGGCGCGGGCGCGGCCGGTGACCTGGATGCGCGGCGTACGCCCGGGCGGCACGCGGGCAGCGTATCGGGCGGATGCCGGGGTGGGGCGGAAAACTCTCACGGAACCCACAATCAAGACCGTGCGGTCGGTGAGGCGGGCCGAAACCACCCTTCGGCGGGTGGTGGAAATGGCAACTACCGCAAGGTGAGTCACCGTGCGGTCGCCATCGCAGGTGGTCGCGGCGGTGTGTCCGGCGTGGCGTCGGGCCTGGCAGCCGGATTGATCTTGGCCACCGGAACCCGTGGTCGATTGCTGCGCTAAGGATCGAATACTGGACAATGGACGCCGTGAACGACGCCGCGAACCCCTCTGCCCAGCCAGCTCCCGGGCCGCGGTCCGCCGACTCCGCGGGTGACCCCGGTCACCCGGAGAACCCCGCCGCCGAGGCGGAGCACACTGCCGCCGAGTCGGAGCAGACCGCCGGCCGCGAGCGCCCCGTGGGCGGCAACCGGCTCTATCCCCGGGTCACCAGTTTCCGGGCCCGGCGCGGCGCGGTGTCGCCCGCGCGCCAGGACGCCTGGGATCGGGTGTGGCCGGTGATCGGCAAGGACGTATCCGACGAAAAGCTGGACGCGGACGCCTGGTTCGGCCGTTCGGCCCCGCTGATCATCGAGATCGGCTGCGGCACCGGCACGGCCACGGCGGCCATGGCGCAGGCCGAGCCGGAGTTCAACCTGGTCGGCATCGAGGTCTACAAGCCGGGTCTGGCGCAGCTGGTGCAGCGGGTGGAGCGGGAGGGCATCGACAACCTCCGGCTGCTGCGCGGCGATGCCGTGGATGTCCTGGAAAATATGATTGCTCCCGAATCGCTGACGGGTGTGCGCGTGTTCTTTCCGGACCCGTGGCCCAAGGCCCGCCATCACAAGCGGCGGCTGCTGCAGCCGGAAACCTTCGCACTCATCGCAAGTCGGCTGATTCCGGGCGGCGTGTTGCACGTCGCGACCGACCACGCGGACTACGCCGAGTGGATCGGCCTGTACGGCAATGCGGAACCCCAGCTCATCGGCATGAACGAGCCGACCGGCGGGGACCCCGAGGCGTATCGAAACAAGGCACCGATTGGTTTCGAACGTCCGATTACCAAGTTCGAAAACAAAGGACTCCGCGCGGGTAGCGCCATCACCGAGTTCATCTGGGGGAAGATCGAATCATGAGCGTCAGTGAGATGACCCCGGAGGTCGCGGAAGTTGCCGGAATAATGCACGGCGGCGACTCGACCGGACTACAGGGCACCACCGGGCTCCACGGCAACGCAGCCGTAGCCATTGGCGGCACCGCCACCGACGTACGCCGCGTGCTGTTGGTCTGGGATGCACCGAATCTCGATATGGGCCTGGGCGCCATCCTCGGCGGCCGCCCCACCGCCGCCTACCGCCCACGCTTCGACGCGCTGGGCCGCTGGCTGCTGGCCCGCACCGCCGAACTGTCGGTGGGCAGCACCACCCGGGTGGAGCCCGAGGCCACCGTCTTCACCAATATCGCCCCCGGCACCGCCGATGTGGTGCGACCCTGGGTCGAGGCACTGCGCAATGTCGGCTACGCCGTCTTCGCCAAACCCAAGATCGACGAAGACTCCGATGTGGACAGCGACATGCTCGGCCACATCGAGCTACGCCGCCGCGGCGCCGGACTGGCCGGGATCATGGTGGCCTCCGCCGACGGGCAGGCGTTCCGCGCGCCCCTCGAGGAGATCGCCGCTTCCGGCGTGCCTGTTCAGGTACTGGGTTTCCGCGAGCACGCGAGTTGGGCCGTCACGTCGGATATTCTCGAATTCATCGACCTCGAGGACATCCCGGGCGTGTTCCGTGAACCGCTGCCCAGGGTCAGCCTCGACTCGCTGCCCGACGAGGGTGCGTGGCTGCAGCCGTTCCGGCCGCTGTCGGCCCTGCTCACCTCCCGCCCCGCTCAAGGAGTCGCTTAGTGTTCACCCGCTGGGGCGACCTGGTCTACAAGCTGCGCTACACCGTTCTGGGTGTGGTCGTCGCCGCACTGCTCTCGTTGGGAGCGTTCGGGTTCGGGCTGGAGGACCATCTCAGCTCCAGCGGATGGGACGATCCGACCTCGGAGTCCACCGCGGCCGCGCAGCTGAAGGACAAGGTTTACAACCGCGACCACAACAGCGACGTGGTGCTGCTGTACACCGCGCCCGACGGCGGCACCGTCGATGATCCGGCGTGGAATCAGAAGATCATCCAGTCGCTGAACGACCTGCCCAAGCAGCACCCGGAGATCACGCAGGTCAACGCGTCACCGTGGAAGACCGAGACCGGTCAGCAGCTGGCGCAGGCGGTGAGCCCGGATCGCAAGCATGCCTTCGCGACGGTCGCCATCAAGGGCGACAACGACACCGAGATCATGCGCAACTACCGGAATGTGAAGAACGCCTTCGACGTTCCGGGCGTGACGGTCGAGGTCGGCGGTATGCAGCCGATCGCGGGCACCCTGAACGACACCATGGCGCAGGACCAGAAGCGCATGGAGATCATCGCGATCCCGGTGGTCGCGGTGCTGTTGTTCTTCATCTTCGGCGGTGTCGTCGCGGCCGCGCTGCCGCTGATCATCGGTGGCCTCACCGTGCTCGGCGCGAACGGCATCGTCATGGGGATCACGAAGTTCACCGAGGTGAATTCGTTCGTCTCCCCGGTGGTTTCGATGATCGGCCTGGGCCTGGCCATCGACTACGGCCTGTTCATAGTCAGCCGCTTCCGTGAGGAAGTCGCCGACGGCTACGACACCAAATCGGCGGTGCGGCGCACGGTGCAGACCGCCGGCCGCACAGTCATCTTCTCGGCGACCATGATCATCGCCGCCAGCGCCGGCATGCTGCTGTTCCCGCAGGGCTTCCTGAAGTCCGTGGCGTACGGCACCATCGCGACCGTCGCGCTGGCCGCCATCTCCGCGCTCACCGTCCTGCCCGCGCTGCTGTCCATTCTCGGGCCGCGCGTGGATGCCCTGGGCCTCAAGCGTTTCCGCAAGGAGAAGACCACCGAGCAGATCGAGAACGGCTTCTGGGGCCGGATGACCGCGTGGGTGATGAAGCACCCGCTGAAGGTGGCCATCCCGATCACCATCGGCCTGCTGCTGCTCATCATCCCGGTGAAGAACCTGCAGTTCGGCGGTATCTCGGAAACCTATCTGCCGCCGGACAATTCGACCCGACTGGCGCAGCAGCACTTCGACGAAGTGTTCCCGATGCGCAAGTCCGACCCGCTGCAGCTGGTCATCGTCACCGACGATTCGCGCAGTGTCGGGCCGCTGATCAGCGAGGCCAACGCGACTACGCCCGGCCTGCTGTCCACCGGCAAGTTCCAGATCCCGTCGAGGCCGCCGAACGGCTCCAACGTGTGGGTCTCGGAAGGCCGCCTGGAGAAGGGCGCGGACAAGGCCGCCGCCATCGACGCGCTACGCGCCATGGAGGTGCCCGACGGCGTCGACATGATGGTCACCGGTCAGCCCGCCATCGAACAGGATTCGATCAGCGCGCTGCTGGACCGGATGCCGTTGATGATCGCGCTGGTGGTGCTGGTGACCACCATCCTGATGTTCCTCACCTTCGGCTCGCTGGTGCTGCCCATCAAGGCGGCGCTGATGAGCGCGCTCGGCCTGGGCTCCACGCTCGGCATCCTGACCTGGATCTTCATCGACGGTCACGGCTCGGGCCTGCTGAACTTCACACCGCAGCCGATCATGTCGCCGGTGCTGGTGCTGATCATCTCCGTGGTCTACGGCCTGTCCATCGACTACGAGGTGTTCCTGCTCTCTCGCATGGTGGAGTCGCGCACCCAGGGCGCGAGCACCACCGAGGCGGTGCGCGCGGGCACCGCGCAGACCGGCCGCATCATCACCGCGGCGGCGCTCATCCTGCTGGTGGTCACGGGCGCGTTCGCGTTCTCCGACCTGGTGATGATGCAGTACATCGCCTACGGCATGGTGTCGGCGCTGTTCATCGACGCGACCGTGCTGCGCATGCTGCTGGTCCCGGCCACCATGAAGCTGCTCGGCGACGACTGCTGGTGGGCGCCCAAGTGGATGAAGAAGGTCCAGCAGAAGATCGGCCTGGGCGAGCCCATCCTCGACGATGAGCGGCCCGGTGGCGGCGAGGTGGTGGACCTGGTCAAGACCACTCCGATCACCGACCCGGTCACCATGCAGATCCCGATCGTCGCCGACGGCTCCACGCCCGCGCGCCCGCGCAAGCCGCGCCCGCGCCGCAAGGTCGACGTGGACAGCGAGGCCCCGACCCAGCGCATCGACACGGTGACGCCGGCGGAGGCCACGCCGCCCGCCGACAACCCGCCGCAGCCGACGGAGAACCCGGTGCAGCCGGCCGAGAGCGCCGCTCCCGCGCCGGAGCCGGAACGCCCCGCGCCCGGATTCCCGTCCGCCACAGCGCGTCCCGGCTTCGGTGTCACCCCGTCGACCACCCCGCCCCCGGCCTTCGCCAAGCCCGCGGGCATCAGCGAACCCGGCGCCCAGGCGACCTTCGGCACGCCGGCGGAGACCTTCGGCACCGCGTCGGAAACCTACGGCGCGCCCGTGGAATCGGTTCCGCCGCTCGCCCCGCGCCGGGTGATCAGCGCGGCCGCGGCGGAAGCGCCGACCACCGAACTCGGTTCCGTCCCGCCGGTCGCCCCGGCCGGCCCCGCCGAGTCCGCCGACCCTCGCGGTCCGGTGACCCCGATCGGCGACTTCGCCTCGCCGGCGCGCGGTTCCGTCCCCGGACTGCCGCAGCGGAAGCCGGAACAGCCCGCCGCGCCCGCCGAGAGCCCGTCATTCGGCCATGACGTGAGCTTCACACCCCCGCCCGCCCCGGTCACGCCACCGAGTTCGGTGCCGTCGATCTCGCAGCCCGCACCGCCGGTGACCCAGGTGCCCCCGGCACCGCAGCCCGAGGCGACGCCGCCCGCGTCCACGGTCGGGTCGGGCCGAGTGCTGCCGCCGCCGGCGCCGAAGATCGCGCCGCATCCGGCCACCCGGGCCCAGCTGTACCAGCCGCAGCCCGAGGGCGAGCAGCCCACGCCCGCGCCGGAAGCCGCTCCCGCGGAACACCATCCGGCGCACCACGCGGCCGGTGAGCAGTCCGGGGAAGGCGGCGGGCGCAGCAGCATCGAACAGTGGATGTCGGATCTGCGCACCTCCCGGCGCAGTCCCGGCAAGCCGGACGAGGACGACGCCAAGCACCGCGGTGGTGAGGGGCGGCAGGTCAGCGTCAACGAACTGCTGCGGCGCCAGAACAACGACTGACGCGCCAGACGCGGAAAGGCCCGGCCGAATTCTCGGCCGGGCCTTCCTCTTTCGCCGCCTAGGTGCGGGCGTTCAGGTCGGCGAAGGTCCGCGCGTAGCGGGTGCCGACCATCAGCAGCAGCACGCCCACCACCAGGAACGCGGCCGCGCGCAGTAGGCCGGCCAGGGTGGCCAGGTCGAACAGGAACAGCTTGGCCAGGGCCGCGCCGGTGAGCAGCAGGCCCGCCACCAGCGCCACCTTCGCCTGCGGCGACTTGCGCGAGAGGCGGCGCAGGCCGAACAGCAGTGCGGCGGTGGCCGCGACCATCCAGATCACCGTGGCGATGCCGTGCCCGGCCAGGAAGCCGTCACGGCTGCCGGTGGCGACGCCGAGGGAGACGGTCAGGGCGCTCACCGCGTACAGCCCGCCGATGCCGGCGAACACCGACAGCACGGTGGCGTCGGACTCCCGGTCGAGAAGGCCCAGGCGGCGGGCCGTCCAGGCCGCGACCGCCAGCACCGCGAGCAGGAACACCGACGACAAGGCGGTCGCGATGCCCAGGTGCGCATCGGCTTCCGGCTGCGCGGCCAGTGTGTCCGGGTCGGCGCGGAACAGGAAGGCCAAGACGCCGAGCCCGCTGTAGACCGCGCCGAGCGCCGCCGCGAACCGCGACCGCTGCTGTCCGGCCACCGCCAGGAAGCCCACCGCGACCACGAACAGCGCCGTCGGCAGCGTCTGGACCTCGGTCATGCCGACACACGCCTCGAGCAGCGCGACCGCGCCGGCCAGCGCGGACACCACCGCCAGGTGCCCCGGAATCCGCGCGGCGGCACCGAGTTTCGGCACCCACGCCACCGCCGCGACCAGCAGCAGGACCGCCGCGACCGCACCGGACACCAGCGTCGGCGTGGTGCGGCCCGAAAACAGCAGGGGCGCGGCCAGCATCGGCACGGTCGCCGCCCCGAAGCTCAGGCTCGCGGTCACGTCACCCGAGCGCAGCCGTCCGGCGAGCACCGCACCGGCCAGCCCGGTCACCGCGATGACGATCGCGGCGGCCAGCGCCTGATACCGGTCCGGCCCCGCATCGAGGGCCGTGCCGACCACCGCGAGCAGGGTCACCAGCACCGCCGGAAGCGTCCGAATCACGTGCAGCCACGGCCAGTCCCGCACCAACTGCACGGGCAGAGCGGCGATCTGCAACACGATCAGGAAGCCGGCCAGCGGCATCAACTCGGTCGACACGAACGGCGCGAGCACCGCCGCACCAACGGTGACCAGCACGGCCAGACCCTGGGAGTTCCACCGCATGGCGAGCGCCACGCCCCCGGCCGCGATCCCGAACGCCGCCACGTACCCGACCACGGGGTCCAGCCACCGGTACATCGTGGTCATGGCGACGACATCCAGATATCCCCCGGCAATACCGGTGGCCGCCAACGCGATTCCCCCGACCCGGCCACCCGGCTTCCCGAACACCCGTGCCCCGACCGCCACCAGCGCGGCCGAGAACAAGCCCCCGGCCACGACTCTCGGCACCGGCCCGAAGAACCCGGCCTGCGCCGCCAGCACCAGCAACATGACCACACCGATCAAGGTGACCGCCACCCCGGCCACGGCCAGCACCCGGCTGATCACCCCTTCCCGCTGCCACCACGGCTCCCGCACCGCCCGCCCGGCCACGACCCGCCGCTGCTGCGGAACCCCGGGAATCGGCGGCATCGGCCGGCGCACACCGGGACCCGCCCATCCCGGCTGCCCCACCGGCATTCCCGCAGGCGGGTAACTCCACCCGGCGACGGGCACGGGGCCGCCCACGGGCCCTCCTACGGCCGGAACACTCTGCCCCACAGGCATTCCCATCGGACCCGAAGGCGGAATCCAACCGGAGGCAGGCGGGATCGACGCACCACCGGTCGCGGTCTGCGCGGCGGTGCGAGTGGTTTCGGCGAGGACCTGGGTGTGCAAGGTGTCGAGGTCGCGGCCGAGGAGGTTCAGGTGCTCGCTGAGCGAGGTGAATTCGGTCGACAGCCGCGCGATCAGGCGGGGATCGATGGCGGGATTCATGCCCGCAATGCTCCCGACCTGGGGGTTTCGGCACATGAGTAGAAACACCCGGGTGACGGGCGATTACTACCCGAGTCGCGCCGCGGGGTCAGGCGGAGTGGGCGGCCGCGCGGGCGATGGTGGCGTTGATCTCGGCGGTGATCAGGTCGGGGGCTTCCAGCATGGGGACGTGGCCCAGGTCCGGGAGCGGGCGGATCTGGACGGCCGAGGTGGGGGTGAGGGGCGCGTAGACGTGCGGCGGCAGCACCCGATCGTGTTCGGGCAGCAGGATCGTGGTGGGGACGTCGAGCTCGGCCAGGCGGGTGAAGCCGACGGACAGGTCGGAGTCGGCGGCGAGGTCGTCGGCGATGGCGCATTCGGTGATGGCCGCGGTCATGGCCTTGGCGAGCGGATTCGGCACGTCGGCGGGGCGGTTGGCGAGCAGCGGCAGCAGCAGGCTGCGCAGCAGGGACGGCATGGTCGGCTGCCGGCCGGGGCCCAGCCCGATGAGCGGCCCGAAGGCGCGGAACCGGCGCAGCAGCGAATCCGCGGCGGCGGGAGTGCGCCACAGTCCGGCGGGCGCGATGGCGGTGCACGAGCGGGCCCGGCCGCGGGCGGCCAGTTCCAGGGCGATCCAGCCGCCCAGCGAGTTGCCCGCGATATGGACGGTGTCCCAACCGGATTCGTCGAGCAGCCGTTCACAGTGGTCGACCAGGGCGGCCACGGTGGCGGGCCGCGCGGCCTCGGGTCCACCCCAGTGCCCGGGCAGGGTGGGGGCGAGCACGGCGTGGTTCGCGGCCAGGTCGTCGAGCACGCCGCCCCAGGACTGCCAGGTGAGCAGGACGCCGTGCAACAGCAGCAGCGGCTCGCCGCGACCGGTTCGATGCACTGCCTCGGGAGCCGGGACGCCTTCCACCATGCGCCCGACCCTACCGTCCGGATCCGGCGCGCGCCGACCGCGAAGACCGGCTCACGCCCCGTTGAGGAAGCGCTTCCAGTTGGTCCCGAACGGGTGCTTGGCGGTGACGGAGCTGAACCGCAGACTCCCGTGCACGATGATGTGCAGCGGCCCCATCGGCGGCCCGCTGCGCACCTTGGTGTTGGCGCTGGACCCGATCAGATCGATGGCGTTGAGGTCCACGGTCGCCTCGGCGGGCAGGATGAGTTCCAGCGAGCTGCAGGTGTCGTTCACGTGGATCTCCACCACCTGGGTGGACATCACGGCCTGGGTGAAGTCCAGGTGCACGCTGCCCATCAGGCTGTTCAGCATGAGGCTGGGCGGCACGTGCCAGACGCCCCGGCGATGCACGCTCGACATCCGCGCGCGAATCACATTGCCGGGCATGGGTTGTGGCAGGCGCGGCGGCCCGCTCACGAACCGGGGCGGCGGCGCCACGTAGCGCGGCGCGGCCGGGGCCGGCTGCCCGACCAGCCGGACCCCCGGCAGATCGATCAGCACCGCGTTCAGTTCGCCGCGGGTCTTGGCCGCGAGCGCGGTGTCCATGCGCTCGGTGAATTCCCCCAGCGACAGCATGCCCAGCCCGACCGCTCGCTGCAGCAGCCGGCCGACATGTTCGCGTTCGACATCAGATACCCGTAGCTCCCGGTCGCCGATCACGGTGCCGGTCTCGAGCGCGGAAACCGCTTCAGGACCTCCCATGTCTTCGAGGCTAGCGAGACCCCGCCGGTCACCGCATCAGGGCAATCCCTGAACCGGCCCCCTACTCCAGGCCCTGTTCGATCGCGTATCGGGTCAATTCGACGCGATTGCCGAGCTGAAGTTTGCGCAGCGTGGACTGCACGTGGTTCTCCACGGTGCGGTGACTCAGTCCCAGCCGGGTGGCGATCTGCCTGGCGGACAAGCCTTTCGCCACCATCCGCAGCACTTCGGTCTCGCGATCGGTGAGCGCGGGCCGGTGGGGTTCGTCGCGGTCGGCGGGGGTGTTGGCGATACGGCGGAATTCACCGAGGACCAGACCGGCCAGGCCGGGGGTGAAGACGGCTTGTCCGGCGGCGGTGGCGCGCACGGCGTCGAGGAGTTCGGTGGCCGAGGCGCTCTTCACCAGATAGCCGGTGGCCCCGGCCTTGATGGCGTCGAGCACGTCGTCGCGTTCGGCCGACGCGGACAGCACCAGCACCCGGGTGCGCGGGGAGACCCGCAGCACCTCGGCGGTGGCGTCGGCGCCGTTGCCGTCGGGGAGCTGCATGTCCATCAGGACGACCGCCGGGCGGACGGCGCTCGCGCGGGCGCCGGCCGAGCGCACGCCGTCGGCGGTTGCGACCACGTCGAATCCGGCCTCGGCGAGATCGCGGGCGACGCCGTCGCGCCAGATCGGATGGTCGTCGACCACCATCACGGTGATCCGGTCCGCCGTCTCGGTCATATCCGCCTCCGCTCTCATTGTGGCCGTTCGACGGGAATCCGGAACTCCCATTCCGCGCCCGCCCCCTCGTCGCCGTCCTCGGGTCCCGCTTCGAACAGCAGCTGCGCGGTGCCGCCGAGCGCGGCGACCCGGCCGATGATGGAGCGCGAAACACCCATGCGCCCTTGCCCTTCGGCCTCCGCGAGCCGCCCCGGCGCGATTCCCGGGCCGTCGTCGCGCACGCTCACGATCAGCTCGTCGCCCATATCCTCCAGCAGCACATAGGCTTTCGCGCCCGGTCCGGCGTGCTGGACGACATTGGCCAGCGCGGCGGCGACGGCCGCGGCGACCTCGCGGGCCGCCCAGTGCCCGAGCAGCACCGGATCGCCGGGCGTGGAGACGAAGACCGACGGCGTGGTCTGCGCGGTGAGCAGCGGCCGCAGATCCTCGTCCACCCCGCTGACGTCGGCGGGCTCGCCCTGCTCGGAGATGAGCACCCGCAACGCGACCTCCTGCTCCCCCGCCCGCTGCGCCAGTTCCGCTGTCGGCCCGCCGATCTCGTTCCCGCGCCGCTTGATATAGCTGAGCACCTGCAGGACGCCGTCGTGCACCTGGCGGGCCAGGCGTTCGCGTTCCTGGGCGGCCGCGGTGAGCCGCACGGCGCGCTGCAGCTGCGCGTGGGCGCGGCGGGCCGTGTTGGAGGCCAGCCCCAGGGCCAGGCCCACCGAGATCAGCACCGGCAGCGTGGCATCGCGCCAGACGTCCAGATCCCATTGGGCGCGGGCGGTGATGACGGCGGCGGAGACCAGCAGCCCCGAGCCGATGCCGCCGAACGGTCCCCACAGGATCGCCGCGGAGACAACCGCATTCGCCGCCCACAGCGTGGTGGGCAGGGTCTGATGACCGTGGTACCAGTCGTACGGCGCGACCAGCCGGGTGGCGAAGATGAGGGCGATCACCACCACGTGGTCGCCGATCACCACACCGGTGCGCACCCGCGGCTCGTTGCGGATCCGCCACTGCGACAACAGGATCGCGGAGATGCCCGACCACACCGCCATCACGGCGATCAGCGCCCAGCTCAGCCGCTGATCGGTGTAGTGCGGCACCGAGGCCACCTGCTGCCCGACCGCGTACAGCAGCGTGACCAGCCGGAACGCCTGCACCGCCCGCCACAGCGGCGCGGTCGCGGCCCAGGCGGGATCGGGTTCAGGCCCCGGGGTCATCCTCGGTCCCCGGTGTCGCCGCTCCGCCCACGGGCTTCTGATCGGGGGTCGCCGGGCGCTGGTCCGCGGCCGCCGGCAGCGGGATCCGGTACCGGTCGGGGTCGGGCCGGTCGGGGTCGGCGCTGAACATGGGTTTGTCCGGGTCGCCGCTGTGCAGCTCCTGATAGAGCTCCTGCGGTGAATCGGCGAGCAGCGAGCGCATGGCCGTATTGATCACGGCCACGAACGGCACCGCCAGCAGACCACCCGCGAGCCCGGCCAGCACCACGCCCGCCGCGATGGCCAGCACCACGGCCAGCGGGTGGATGCGCACCGCGCGACCCATCAACAACGGTTGCAGCACATGGCCTTCCAGCTGCATCACCGCCACCGTGATGCCCAGCACGATGAGCGCGGTGACCAGGCCCTTGGTCATGAGCGCGATGAACACCGCCACCGAGCCCGCGATGAAGGAACCGACGATCGGGATGAACGCGCCGATGAAGACCAGCGAGGCCAGCGGAAGCGCCAGCGGCACATTGAGAATCGCCAGACCCGCGCCGATGCCGATGGCGTCCACCGCCGCGACCAACACGGTGGCCCGGACGAAACCGGTCAGGGTGCCGAAGCCCAGCCGCCCGGCCTCGCGCACCTTGGCGCGGTGCGGGGTCGGGACGATGCGGGTGCAGAACTCCCAGATCTGGTCGCCGCCGTAGAGGAAGAAGATGAGGATGAACAGCGTCAGGAAGGCGCCGGTGAAGAACTCGCCGATGACGGTGGCGGTGGTCAGCGCCCCGTTGGTGAGCGCGTCCTTGTTGGATTCGACCGTCTTGACGATGGTGTCGCCGGCATTGCGGATCTGATCGTTGCTCAGGTGCAGCGGCCCGTTGATCAGCCAGTCCTGCACCTGGTGCACGGAGGTCTTGAACTCGTCGGACAGCTGCGGCACACCGGAGACGAACTGTTCCACGACGAAGGTCATGATCCCGGCCAGGATCCCGAGCGACCCGATCAGCGCGACCAGCACCCCCAGCGCCCGCGGCACCCCGAACCGCTGCATCCAATTGACCAGCGGCGCCATCAAGGCCGCGCCGAGCAAGGCGATGGAGATCGGAATGGTCACCGTGGACAGCCGCCGCGCCAGATACGCCACCGCCAGCACGGCCGCGAAGATGATGAGCAGTCGCCAGCACCATTCCGCGGTCTGCCGCACCAGCGGGTGCACGGCTTCCGCGTCGCGCCGCCGTACTCCGGCGGGCTCGTCGGATCTGCTGGACAGTGCCTGCTCCTCGCTCACACGGGCGAGCCTACTGTGCCCGAGCCGCTCCCCGCCCTAGGCTCGTGCCCGAAAACACCCTTCCGACCTGCCTATCTCAGGCGATTTCGCCGAGGTTCGCGGCGCGTCTCGTTCTGGGGGGAGGGAAGAACGAGACCTCCAGCGCCGCGAACCCGCCCGCAGCGAAGCGGAGGGCAATCGAGCACCGCTAGATTGGAGCTCGTGTCAGCGCCTCTGGAAGCGGTCAAACAGACCATGCATACCCGCTGGCCGCTGTACCTAGCTTCGATGCTCGCGGCCAACGCGTTCGGCGCTGTCCTGGTGTGGGCGTTCATCGAGTACGGGTTGCCGGTGCCGGAGGGCGGCACCAGCGCGACCCGCGAGACCGGGCTGCTGGTGCCCGCGCTGGTCTTCGTGATCGGCGGCATGCTGAGCGTGACGGCGTCGGCGCTGATGCTGCGGCCGGTGATGCGGTGGCAGATGCGGGGCGGGCCGCCGTCGCGGCAGGAGCAGATGGCGGCGCTGCACGCCCCGTTGCGGCAGGCCATCGTGCATCTGGTGTTGTGGCTGGTCGGCGGCGCGGTGCTGGCGTCGCTGATCATCGTGCGCACCCCGGAGCTGGCGGCGGCGGTGATCGTCACCGAATGTATGGCCGCCACCATCGTTTTCGGCTTCACCTACATGCTGGGGGAACGGATCCTGCGGCCGGTCGCGGCCGAGGCGCTGACCGTGGGGGCCTTCGACCACACCCTGACCGCGGGTGTCGGCACCCGGATGGCCATGACCTGGGGGATGGGCACCTTCGCGCCGACCATCGCCATCGTGCTGCTGTGCGTCACCCAGATTTCTTCTCGCGTCCAGTTTTCCGCCGAGTCGCTGGCGGTCTCGATTCTCTTGTTGTGCGGTGTGGTGATCATGCAGGCGCTGGCGCTGTCCATGCTCACCGGCTCCTCCATCTCCGATCCGATCCGCCAGCTCAGCCAGGCCATCGACCGGGTGCAGGAAGGCGCCCGGGATGTACAGGTGGAAGTCTTCGACGGTTCGGAGATCGGGCTGCTGCAGGTCGGTTTCAACCGCATGATGGGCGAGGCCGCCAAACGCCGGGAACTGCAGGAATTGTTCGGTCAGCACGTCGGCGAGGATGTGGCGCGCCGTGCCCTGGAGTACGGCACCGAACTCGGTGGTGAAACCCGATTCGTGGCGGTGCTGTTCGTGGATATGGTCGGCTCGACCGCGACCGCGGCGGAACGCCCGCCGACCGAAGTGGTCAGCCTGCTCAACGAGTTCTTCCGAGTCGTGGTCGATGTCATCGACCGCCATCACGGGCTCATCAACAAATTCATGGGTGATGCCGCGCTGGCCATTTTCGGCGCCCCGCTGGACCGCCCCGACGCGCCGACCGCGGCCCTGGCCGCGGCCCGTGAGCTGCGCGAAGCCCTGCGCGAGGTGGTCGGCCTGGATATCGGCATCGGCGTCTCGGCCGGGCTGGCGGTGGCCGGGAATATCGGCGGTGCGAATCGTTTCGAATACACGGTCATCGGTGATCCGGTGAACGAGGCGTCGCGCCTGACCGAACTCGCGAAAGACCGGCCCGAACGGGTCCTGACCTCGTCGAGCGCCCTGTTCTTCGCCGACGAGAACGAGCAGCGCCATTGGCAGACCGGAGAGGAAGTGCAACTGCGCGGCCGCCGCCGGAA
This sequence comes from Nocardia sp. NPDC004582, assembly GCF_053602115.1. Taxonomy (NCBI): domain Bacteria; kingdom Bacillati; phylum Actinomycetota; class Actinomycetes; order Mycobacteriales; family Nocardiaceae; genus Nocardia; species Nocardia sp. NPDC004582. The sequence continues at coordinate 26,340 of NZ_JBSGCY010000060.1, forward strand.
AACCCGGCTGGCGTGGCCGCGGCGAAGCACCGATTCCGCTGCTGCCGACGAGGCGGCGGCGAGTTCGTTAGGCTGACGACGTGACGGCCCATGGTGAGCTGGACGGCGAACCCGCGCCGCCCGCGGACAACGCGCGCCGTGGCAGATTCTGGTGGGCCAAATGGGTGCTGGGCGCCGCGCTCGTGGGACTGCTGATTTCCGAGGGCATTTACCTATATCCGCGCCTGCACGAATCCTGGAAGAACCTCACCGAAATCCATTGGGGCTGGGTCGCCGCCTGCATCCTCATGCAGGCGGTTTCCATGTCCGGGTTCGGTCGGATCCAGAAACAGTTGCTGCACGCCGGCGGCGTGGAGGTGAGTCAGCGCAAGTCGGTGTCGGTGGTGTACGGCTCCACCGGCATGTCGCTGACCTTGCCCGCCGGTCAGGTGTTCTCGACCGCCTTCACCTACCGCCAGACCCGGCGCTGGGGTGCGAGCCCGATCGTGGCGTCCTGGCAGCTGGTGATGTCGGGCGTGGTGGCCGCGGCGGGGCTGGCGCTGCTGGGCCTGTTCGGCACCGTGCTGGCCGGGGACCGGGTGGGCCCGGCCAAGGTGATCCTGACGCTGGGCACGGTCGCGCTGCTGATCTGGGCGGTGAACTACGTGTCCCGGCACCCGGACGGGGTGCAGGGCGTGCTGCAGCGAATCCTGCACCTGGTCAACCGAGTTCGACGCAGACCCGCGGACGACGGCATGGACAAGGTCGAGGAGATCATGTCCCAGCTGGAGTCGGTGGACCTGGGCAAACGCGATGGCGTCTGGGTGGTGGCCTGGGCGCTGGTGCACCGGCTCGCCGACGTCGCCTGCCTGGGTTTCGCCTGCTACGCGGTGGGCGCCGACCCGCGCTGGGCAGCGCTCATGCTGGCATTCGCGGCCGGAAAGGCCGTGGGCACCATTCCTTTGGCGCCGGGCGGCATCGTCTACGTGGACGCCACCCTCATCTACTCGCTGACCGCCGCGGCCGGGCTGCCCGCCGCCCAGGCGGTGGCCGCCGCGTTCCTGTACCGGCTGGTGAGCTTCATCCTGGTCGCGATCGTCGGCTGGATCGTCTTCCTGTTCCTGTTCCGCAAGCCACAGGCCGGCGACGCCGAACTGGAGAAGGAGTTCGAGGAGCGCGGCAATTCGCTGGTCACCGACCGCCGCCGGGCCGCGCCGCCGGCCGACCCGGGCTCCCCGGATCGCTAGCGGACGGCCGAGCGCCATCCCTGCACGAGCGTTCGCGGTCGGCCCGATAGCCTGTGCCGCGTGAAGAAACTCGTGCCCTTCGTCGTGGATGCCGCCCTGGTGATCGTGTTCTGCGCGATCGGGCGGCGCAGTCACGACGAGGCGATCGCGGCGGGCCTGCTGCGCACGTTCTGGCCGTTCGGCACGGGGCTGCTGCTGGGCTGGGTGCTCGCGGTGGCGGTGGCGGCGGGCCGGGAAGGCGCCTCGGCGGCACGGCGTTTCGACGGCCGCGCGGTGTGGCCGACCGGCGTGATCGTGTGGCTGAGCACGCTGGCGGGCGGCATGCTGCTGCGCGCGGTGTCGGGTCAGGGCGTCGCGGTCAGCTTCGTGATCGTGGCCGCGAGTTTCCTGGGCCTGTTCCTGGTCGGCTGGCGCGCGGCGGCGCAGGCGCTGTTCCGCTGAGCCGCCGCTGACCTCTCCCCCTTCGAACCGCTAGTCCGGGGTGGCCAGCGACTGCAACAGCCGGGCGGCCACCCGGGCGGTGAGGTCGCCGCTGTCGGGATCGTCGATGTGGATGGCGAAGGCCAGATCCCCGAGGGTCGCGACCAGCCAGCCGTTGTTGCCGGTGGTGGCGCCGTAGACCTGCACATCGCGATACCGGCCGAGGGCGGCCATCTCGGGCGCGCCGCCGCCGTCGTGCAGCATGGCGCGCAGCCGGTCGGTGGCCTCGGACGGCAGCGCGGCCAGATCGGCCTCGGTGGTGGCGGGCTGGCCGATGGCGATCATCGGCTTGGGCACCTGCCCGCGCGCGACCGCGGCCGCGGCGATGGCCATGCCCCACGGGCTGGCGAGCAGCGAGTCGGCGGCATTGCCGCGCCCCACGTTCTCGGCGGCGTTCTTGCCGGTGGGCAGGCGGCCGGTGGTCTCGTCCAGGCCCGGCACCCGGAAATCGATGCCGATGCCGAGCAGGCTGGCCGCGTCCGCGGCGTCGCCGACCGAGACATCCTGCGGCGCTTTGTGTTTGGTGACCGCGGCGACATTCTTGAACAGCTCGATCATGCCGCCGACCGGGTACAGCCCGGTGAAGGCGATATTGCCGCGCTCGCTGGCCTGACTGTTCTGGGCGACCGCGACCAGGGCGCCGCTGGAGGGCTGGATGGCCACGATCGAGGTGGGCGAGCCGGTGCTCACCACGGCGTCCTCGGCGGCGCGCTGCAGGTGCTGGTCCATGGTGGCGGGAATGTCGGGTCCGGGCGGGCCCTGTTCCCCGGCGAGCTGGGTGACCATCGCGCCGTCGGGCTCGAACAGCTGCACGCCCCAGCCGGAGTGGCCGTCACGGTTCTCGTCCCACACCTTGGTGAGCGCGTCGAGCATGGGCGACCACACCCGGCGGTCGGCGGAGATGAGCTTGGGCTGCTTCTCCAGCACCACGCCGGGGATCGGGGCCATGCGCGGTTCGAGGATGGCGAAGTCGCCGTCGCGCAGGTTGACCGCGGTGATGGGCTTGCCCTGCGAGGCCGAAAGCTGTTGCATCAGCGCCGGTCCGTCGATGAGCGGGGCGACCGGTGCGATGGCGGCCGCGAGGGCGTTGGTGGAGGCGATCGGGTCGGTGATCTTGGCCGGGTCCAGCTTGACCACATTGATGGTCTGCTCGGTCATGAGCGGCTGGCCGACGATGTCGTTCACCCGCGGCGAGGGGCGGGCCTCGGTGCGGACCAGTTTGGCGGTGCGCTTGGCGTCGAGCTGCGGCATGACCAGGGCGGGATCCCATGAAATGCGCCAGCCGACACTGAGTTTGCGGACGGTGCCGTTGAGGTCGTATTTCCAGTTCCGGTTCTCGCCGAAGTTCCACGCGCCGGTCATGGAGAAAAGGCCTGTCGTACCGTCCAGTTTGATGAACTGGGTCACGCGGTAGTCAGGCTTGCCCGGTCCCAGCCCCTCGAAGACTTGCTTCAGCGTTGCCGAAGCGCCCGCCGGGTAGGAGGTCAGTCGCGACGCTCCCTCGTAGTCCTTCTTGTCGATCAGCGAGGTGAACTGTTCGACCACATTCTCCGCGCCCGTCGATTTGTCCCGAATCCCACACGACCCCATCGCGATCGCGACGGCCGCCACACCCGTGAGTGCGATCGCACCCCGAACTCGGAAGCGGCGGGATCCCCACACATCCATATCGCCCAATCTTCACTCTGGCCACATCAGCATCAGGTCCACGGTACCGCGCTCCGAACGCCGCGGCGCCACCTTCTCCACCAGGTGCGCACGTACTGAGCATCACCATAGTGCCGAAATCGTTCAGTAGGGACCACTTACATGATCACCGGTCGGTTACGGCGCTGGCGTATTCGAGACTCGGCAGACCGTTCGGTTCTCACTGGTGACAGCCCCGCGCGCGATTCGTGACCGAGCCCGGGCGCCCCGTTCTCCCAGAGCGGAACCCACACACCCCTTTTCGACGTAACGTTGTAATCAGCATTACAACTCCATGCCGTAAGTGAGTGTGACCAACATGAGACACGGACATCGTGGACCCGGCTTCGGACGCACCGGCGGTTGGCAGCAGGCCGACCTCCCCGACGCCTCGGACGCTCCCGACTGGTTCGCTGGCAGATTGCCAGCCGACTGGTTCACCGGTCCCGCAACCCTCGAGGTCGATCGCGACGAAATCGTCGTCCTCGGCGAACTCCCCCTCCCCCCAGCCGAATCCGCCCCCGCCGCCGAACCCGGCGCGGACGCCCCCGCCGCCGACGCGGCCCCCGCCGGGGTCCCGCAGGCCACCCGCGAGGGCCTGCTCGCCCGCTTCCGGGAGTCCACCCGGCCCGCCCGCATGCAGATCGCCCAGGAGGCGCAGGCCCGCTACGGCCGCAATGTCGCCTGGGGCGTGCTCGTGGACGGCGAGCGAATCATGTTCACCCATCTGGCCGTACCGGTCATGACCCGGTTGCGCCAGCCCGAGCGCAAGGTGCTCGACACCCTGGTCGACGCCGGCGTCGCCCGCTCCCGCTCCGACGCGCTGGCCTGGACGGTCAAACTGGCCGGCAAGCACGCCGAGGAGTGGCTCGGGGAATTGCGCTCGGCCATGCGCAAAGTCGACGACCTGCGGACGGAGGGACCGCGCGGCCTGTGATCGCGCGACCGGCCGATAGAGTGGGCGCATGCCTGCTACCGGTCCGATCCTGGTGCTCAACGGCCCCAATCTGAACATGCTGGGCACCCGTCAGCCCGAGGTGTACGGGGCCGACACGCTCGAGGATGTGGTCGAACTGTGCCGCAAGACCGCGGCCCGGTTCGATCGCGAGATCGTGGCGTTCCAGTCCAATCACGAGGGCGCGCTGATCGACCGCATCCACGCCGCCCGCGGCGTGGAGTCCGGCATCGTCATCAATCCGGGCGGGCTCACCCACACCTCGGTGGCGCTGCGGGACGCGCTGGTGATCCCGGAGGTGCCGATCGTGGAGGTGCACATCAGCAATGTGCACGCTCGCGAGGAGTTCCGGCACCACTCGTTCGTGTCGCCGATCGCGACCGCGGTGATCGCGGGCATGGGCATCCAGGGCTACGCGGCGGCCATCGAGTTCCTCAGCACGCGCTGACCCGTTCCGGAGTACGCGCTGACCCGTTCCGGAGTACGCACCGACCGGCGCGAGTGCTTTCGACGAAGGGCCCGGCTCTCCCCGAGCTGGGCCCTTTTTCACGTTCTCGGTAAATAGCTTGAGCACCTCAAAATGTAGTAGTTATGCTACATCCAATCCGGCTTCTACTACGGAGGGGTGTCATGACGGTCGGCGAGGACGTCGTACTCGACGTCGAGAATCTGCGCATGCGCTACGGCACGCGCGACGTGCTGCACGATGTCGGTTTCCAAGCGAGTCGCGGCGAGGTGGTGGCCCTGCTCGGCCCCAACGGCGCGGGCAAGACCACCACCATCGAGATCCTCGAGGGCTTCCGCATGCGCTCGGCCGGCCGGGTCGAGGTGCTCGGCACAGACCCCGCGCACGGCGACGAGGCCTGGCGGGCGCGCCTGGGCGTGGTGCTGCAATCGTGGCGCGACCACGGCAAATGGCGGGTGCGCGAACTCCTCGAATACCTGGGCCTGTTCTACGCGCCCTACTCCACACCCGCTATCCGGCGGCCGTGGGACACCGGCGAACTGATCGCCGCGGTCGGCCTCACCGAGCACGCCGACGCCAAGGTGATGACCCTCTCCGGCGGCCAGCGTCGCCGCCTCGACGTGGCCATCGGCATCGTCGGCCGCCCGGAACTGCTGTTCTTGGACGAGCCGACCGCGGGCTTCGATCCGCAGGCCCGCCGCGAATTCCACGACCTGGTGCACCGCCTCGCCGACGACGACCACACCACCATCCTGCTCACCACCCACGACCTGGACGAGGCCGAGAAGCTGGCCGACCGGATCCTGATCCTGGCCGGCGGGCGCATCATCGCCGACGGCTCCGCCGATCAGCTCTCCCGCCGCATCGCCGGAGAGGCCGAGGTGAAGTGGACCCGCGACGGGCAGCGCTTCGTGCACACCACCACCGAGTCCACCAAGTTCGTCCACGAGCTGTTCCGTCAGTTCGGCGAGGCCGTCGAGGAGCTGGAGGTGCGCCGCGCCTCGCTCGAGGACACCTACGTGACCCTGGTCCAGCGTTTCGAATCCGGCCGGGGCGACATCGAATTGCACAGTCTGGAAGAGGTGGCCCGATGAACCCGACGACCGTGGCGATCCGGGCCGGGCTTCGGCGCGGGCGCATCGAACTGGTGCAGACCCTCACCAACGGGATGGACATCTTCTCGCAGTTCTTCTGGCCGGTGGCCACCATGGTCGCGGTGTTCTTCATGCGCCACGGCGATTTCGAGGGCACCGGCGTCGGCCTGGGCGCGCTGGCGCTGCCCAGCGTGCTCGGCATGCTGGTCGCGTTCACCGGCATGTTCGGCATCGCCCAGGGCCTGGCCATGGACCGCGAGGACGGGACCCTGTTGCGGGCCAAGGCCACTCCCAACGGGATGCTGGGCTATCTGATCGGCAAGGTCACCGCGGTCTCCGGCGTCACCGCGGTGCAGGTGGCCCTGATCCTCGCGTTCGGGCTGTTCGCCATCGGCGGGGTGAGCCTGGACAGCGTCGGCGCGTGGGCCACCTTGATCGGCATCCTGGTGCTCGGCCTGCTGGCCTGCCTGCCGCTGGGCGCGATCATCGGGTCGGCGTTCGACAGCCCGCGCAGCATCGGGTTCGTCTCGTTCCCCATCATGGGTCTGGTGGCGATCTCCGGAATCTTCTACCCCATCACCGGCCTGCCCGGCTGGCTGCAGGCGGTGGCGCAGGTGTTCCCCATCTACTGGATGGGCCTGGGCATGCGTTCGGCCATGCTGCCCGACAGCGCTTCGGTGGTGGAGCTGACCCACTCCTGGCGGCACCTGGAAACGGTCGCGGTGCTGGGCGCGTGGGCGGTCGTGGGCATCGCGATCGCGCCGATGGTGTTGCGCCGCATGGCCCGCCGTGAATCCGGCGCGGCAGTGGCGGCCCGCCGCGAGAGGGCCATGGCGCGTGCCTACTAACAGCGAGGTCATCTACAACCGGATCGCCATGCTGCGGGCCGAGCGCGGTATCTCGCGACGGGAACTGGCCGAGGCCCTGGGCGTGCACTACCAGACGGTCGGCTATCTGGAGCGCGGCGAGTACAGCCCGAGCCTGCATCTGGCGCTGCGGCTGGCGACCTATTTCGAGGTGCCGGTGGAGATCATCTTCTCCACTTCCCCGTTCCCGCGCATCGGCTCCGAAACCGCCTGAGCCATCAGCTCATAGGTCGACACCGGGCTGCCGGCCGCCAGGCTGGCGGCCACCGCCCGACGCCAGAACGCCTGGGCGGTGTGCGAGAGCGTGGCGTCCACGCCGACCTCCTCGCTGGCGTCGATGACATGCCGCGCGCCCGCGTCCATCATGCGCAGTCCCGCCAGGTCGGCCCAGCCGCCGCTCTGGTTCTGCACCGAGAACTGCTCCATGAAGTACGGGAAGGCGGCGTTGGAGCGCACCGCGAACGGCGCGAACTGCGCGATATCGTGGCCCGCCCGGGCGATCATGGCCGTGGCCTGGTCGAAGGCCAGCAACCAGGGATGGAAGATGGTGAGCAGGCCCTGGTAGAAGACCTGGGCCAGGCCGTCATCCGCGCCCAGGTACTCCTGCGGGCTGAGCGGGCGCAGCAGCTCGGCGTGCGCGTCGAAGACCGCGCGCGGGCCGCTGTAGAAGATGTACGACGCCGGGTGCTCGATATTGTCGCCCGCCGACATGACACCGCCGGACAGGAACTCGGCGCCGTGCCCCCGCACCCACGCCGCGCCCCGCCGTGCCTGCTCGGGCGAATCCGATGACAGATTGGCGATCACCTTGCCGCGCAGGCGATCCGCGGCCGGGCCCAGTACGTCGTACATGGCGGCGTAGTGGGTGAGGCTGAGCACCGCCACGGCGTTGGCGTCGAGCGCCTCGGCGACAGTGCCCGCGCGCGTCGCTCCGAGCTCGACCATGGCGTCCGCCTTCTCCGGGCTGCGGTTCCACACCGTCACCTCGACCCCGGCGCGCAGGAACGCCCGCACCAGCGCCCGGCCCATCGGGCCCAGGCCGAGGACGGTAACGGATTTACGCTGCTCAGACATGGTGTACCCCTTCGATTTCGGCTGTTCTACGGTGGCGCGCCGGAATCGATGGTGGTCCGGGATCGGTAGCCTCGGGAAGACCGCACCAGCGGGTGCGGTTGCTTACCTGGAGGTTGGCAATCTGGTCAGGAGGGCGCGATGAGCACCGGCGGTGACGCGGATCACGAAGTGTGCGGCATGTCCATCGCCATCGACGTGGTCGGCGGCAAATGGAAGCTGCACCTGATGTGGGTGCTGGCCGAGGGCACGCAGCGGTTCGGGCAGATCCGGCGCCTGCTGCCCGGCGTGAGCGAGAAGGTGCTCGCCGAGAACCTGCGGCAGCTGGAGGCGAGCGGCGTTGTGCACCGGGAGATCTTCCCGGAAATCCCGCCGCGCGTGGAGTATTCGCTCACCGAGCTGGGCCGGGAGCTCAGTGCGGCGCTGCGGCCGCTGGAGGAATGGGGTGACCGCAATCGGAGCCGGATTCCCGGCCGCGCGCTCACCCCGTCCGCCTAGGCGCCGCCGATCCTCTCGCCGATCCGTTCCAGCAGGTCGGCGGCGTCCGCCATGCTGCGGGCCGGGTCGGGCTCCAGTTCCGACAGCGCGTAGGCCGCCTCGAATCCGGCGTCGCGCACCTGGTCCGGGGTCAGCCGCACCCGGCCCGCGACCGCGATGACCGGCAGACCGGCCGCCCGGGCCGCGCGGCAGACCCCGATCGGAGCCTTGCCGGACAGGCTCTGCGCGTCCAGCGAGCCCTCTCCGGTGACCACCAGGTCGGCGTCCGTCAGCTGGGCGGGGAAGTCGATGAGGTCGAGGATCAGTTCGATGCCCGGTCGCACCCGCGCGCCGAGGGCGGCCAGCGCCCCGAATCCGGCGCCGCCCGCCGCGCCCGCGCCCGGCCGGTCCGCCCATTCCGGCCCGAGTACGGCGGCCCAATTCTTCAGTGCCGCTTCGAGAGTGGCGACCTGCTCGGGATTCGCACCCTTCTGCGGGGCGTAGATCGCGGCCGCGCCCTCGGGACCGAGCAGCGGGTTGTCCACATCGCTGGCCAGGGTCACGGTCGCATCGGCCAGGCCGGGATGCAGATCACCGCGGTCCACGCGCACGGCGCGTGCGAGAGCCGCTCCGCCGCAAGGTAATTCGTTGCCGTCGGCGTCGAGAATGCGCAGGCCGAGGGCTTGCAGCAGGCCCGCGCCGCCGTCGGTGGAGGCGCTGCCGCCCAAGCCGAGCACGATGTCGCGCGCGCCGCGATCGAGCGCGTCGCCGATCACGTCGCCCACGCCGTAGGTGCTGGCGTGCAGGGGATCCGGTTGCCCGTCGGGCAGTCGCGCGAACCCGCTGACCGCCGCCAGCTCCACCACGGCGGTCCGCCCGCGGACCGCGTAGGAGGTGGTGACCGGCGCGAGGGTGGGCCCGAAGCTCTCCACCTCGACCCGCTCCCAGCCGGCCGCCACGAAGGCGTCCACGGTCCCGTCGCCGCCGTCGGCCACCGGCGAGCGCCGCACCTCGGTGCCGGGGGCGGCGCGGGTGATCCCCGCCGCCAGTGCGTCCGCCACCCGGGCGGCGGTCAGTGAGCCCTTGAATTTGTCCGGGGCGAGCAGCACCCGGCGCGGCCGTGGGTCCGTCATGCGTCCAGTGTGATCGCTGCGCCGGAAAGCGACACGCCAGGCGCCGCCGTTCGGCGAAAGGGACAAATTGCCAGGGCCGGGCAACTAGCGTCGCACGCATGCCGAGTCAGTCGATCGAGGTCCGTAAGAACGCAGCGCTGGATCGGTTCGAGCTGTATGTCGACGATTACCTCGCCGGGGTCGCGGCGTACCAGGACACCGCCAAGGAGCGGGCCTTCGTGCACACCGAGATCTATCCCCAGTTCGAGGGGCAGGGGTACGGGCGCAAACTGGTGCAGGGCGCGCTCGATCAGACCCGGGACGCGGGCTTCGGAATTCTGCCGCTGTGCCCGATGGTGCACCACTTCGTCGAATCCCGGCCCGAATACCTGGCTTTGGTGCCGCGATGGTCGCGGGAACGGCTCAATCTGCCGCAGCGCTGAGGGCTAGTACGCCTTCACCGCTCCGTCCAGCGCGATCTGCAGTTCGTCGCGTACCACCCGGGTGATCTCGGCGGGTTTGGCGGGCAGCTCGGCGACCGGCACCCCGAAGTAGAAGCTGGCCGAGCGCGCCTCCTCCTTGGTGGGTTCCACCGCCGGATCCAGGCGCGGTCCGTAGCTGAGCCCGAGGCTCACCAGCACCGGTCGCGCGCCGAGCTTCTTGGCCCGGAAGGCGATGTGGCCGATGCCGCTTCCGATGTTCTGCACCTGGGTGGGGTCGACATCGTTGCAGGTCCCCTCGGGGAACACCGCGACCCCGTCCCCGCGCGCCATGCGCTCGGCGCAGATGTCGATCATGCGCTGCCCGGCCGCGTTCACCGCGCGCAGTCCGTGGTCCTTGCCGCGGAAGACCGGGATCCCGCCCATCATGTCGATGCGCTCGCGCAGCTTGGGCTCGATGAACAGCTCGTCCTTGGCCAGCACCCGGGTGCGCCCGATGACCGGCCGCAGCGCGCTGCGCCAGGCCGCGGCGGCGACCGTGTACGGATCCAGCTGGGAGAGGTGGTTGACCGCGATGAGCAGCGGCCGCCGCTGGGAGATCAACTCCCGCAACTTCTCCCGCGCCCCGGCCGCATAGGTCACGCGTGGCCGGTAGCGGCGCCCGAGCAGCCAGTACGCCGCTTTCGCCTTCAACAGGTTCTGCTGGTGATCGCGATAGAAGTCGTACACGGTGTCGGCGTTCTCGAGGAGGACCTCGGGGCGTTCCATAGCGCCCACCCTAGCTACCAACCGCAAGGTATGCGGGACAAGTTTTTCCACCCTCCGACGGCACAAAAGGGTAACCAGCAAATTTAGCAACGCAATTACCGTGTCTCAGTGCGATGATGGCTGGGTGGCACGTGCAGAGGAACACGGTGACCGTTCTCGACGCGAATTCCGGCATGAGGACCAGGTGGTTCGGCCCGGAACGCTGCTGGTGTCGGCGACCGATCTGACCGAGCCGTCGTTCCGGCGCTCGGTGGTCTACATCCTCGAGCACAATGACGGCGGCACCTGGGGCGTGGTGCTCAACAAGCCCAGCGACACCGCTCTGCACGACGTGCTCCCCAATTGGTCCGAACTCGCCGCCGGGCCGCGCGCCCTCTATATCGGCGGCCCGGTGAAACGTGATGCGGCGCTGTGCCTGGCCACCATCAAGGTGGGCGCGTCCATCGCCGGCGTGGCCGGGGTGCGGCGGGTCGACGGCCGGGTGGCCCTGGTGGACCTGGATTCCGATCCCGACCGGATCGAGGGTCTGGTCGAGGGCATCCGGGTCTTCGCGGGCTACGCCGGCTGGACCTTCGGCCAGCTGGAGGGCGAACTCGACCGGGGCGACTGGATCGTCCTCTCGGCCCTGCCCACCGACCCGCTGGCGGGCCGCGTCGACCTGTGGGCCCACGTCCTGCGCCGCCAGCCCCTGCCCCTCTCCCTGCTCGCCACGCACCCGATCGAGATAGAGCGCAACTGAACCGCCCGCAAGCCTGTGTCGTGATCGATGCGGAGGTAAGCGATGCCGGAGGATCAGGCCGCCCTGCTGCGCGCGCTCTACGAGGAGCACGCGGCCGCGTTGTGGCGCTACACCTACGGGTTGGTCGGGGATCCGGGCCGAGCCGAGGACATCGTGCAGGAGACGCTGCTGCGGGCCTGGCAGCGGCCCACTGTGCTGGATCAGTCCACCAGTTCCGCGCGGGCCTGGCTGTTCACCGTCGCCCGTAATCTGGCGGTGGACGAGCATCGCAGCGCGCGCAGCCGGCGCGAGTTCCGCACCGATCACCCGCCGGAGGTGCCCGAACCGGACAAGACCGATCGGGCGCTGGACGGGTGGCTGGTGGCCGACGCGCTGGCGCGGCTGAGCGTCGATCACCGCGAGGTGATCGTCCGTGCCTACTACCGGGGCCTGTCCACGCATCAGATCGCGGGGGAGCTGGAGATCCCGGAGGGCACGGTGAAGTCCCGCATGCACTACGGCATGCGGGCGTTGCGATTGGTGCTGCAGGAGATGGGGGTGACGAGATGACCGAGGGCCATGAGCTGTGCGATGGCTACACCACGTGGGATGGCGCGTATGTGCTCGGCGCTCTCGCCCGGGACGACCGCCGCGAGTACGAGGAGCATCTGACCGGATGCGACTCCTGCCGCTCGGCCGTGTCGAAATTGGCGGGACTGCCCGGCCTGCTGGCTCTGGTGGACCCGGATACCGCGCTGTCGGTTGCGGCGCAGCCGGATCCGCCCGAGAGCGTGCCGCCGCCGCCCGAACGCCTGCGTCGTGATCGATGCGGAGGTAAGCGATGCCGGAGGATCAGGCCGCCCTGCTGCGCGCGCTCTACGAGGAGCACGCGGCCGCGTTGTGGC